>CAZFOI010000429.1:0-1998 GCA_964520605.1 uncultured Bacteroidales bacterium | reverse complement strand
TTCCGCTTGAAGTGTTTGCGCCTATTGTTTGTCCGGTTTTACCCCTCCATGGCTCAGTGAGTATTTCTACATGGCCTTGCCAGGTGGTTCCTTTCTTCCATATCACCAGCCATCCTGTTTCTGCCACTTGTCCGGCCATTATTTGATTTGCGGATATGCTGTGGGGCGTAATGAAGTTTTGCGCCACGGCTGTTCTTACTGTTGGATAGTCGGCCTGGGCAGAGTCCAGAAGGTGGCTTGCGAATGTGGCGCAGTAGCTTGACCCCAGGGGAACCTTTAGTTTTCGGTTCCAGTAGTCTATCTGAGGGCTTCTGTTTGGGGCTTCTTCCCTGTGCCCTACATAGTGCCTGGCAATGTGGACAACCCTTTCCCCGACCGGCTGTTGTGGTGCTGGCTTCTCTTTGCAGCCAGGGCAAAGGGAAAGGGTTGCCAGGAGGATCCACAGATTCATCATGACAGTATCGCTGCGGCGATGATGATGGCATAGGCGATCATTACCTGACCATATGCGGTATTTCCGGAAAGGATGGCCTGGGTGGTGTTGATGTCTGAATGGTGTATTTTGTCCATAAACATCAGGGTAAGGATGCCAACAAAAATCAAAAGGATTTTTGCAGGGAATATGCTCAAGGGCTCAAAGGGTGAAAACACGAATGCCAGGACATAGAACAGGCCCAATGCCATAATAAGCATGGCAAGGTATATCAGGGCATTCTTCCCCAGGCGCATTTTTCTAAGGGTTTGCAGTATGGTGTTCATATGGTTATGTAGTTTAGGATTTTGTCAAAGGCAATTCCGAACAGCTTCATCAACAGGGACACTCCGATGATGGTCAACAGCACGACTTTGAAGTTTGCGCTCAGCACATAAACGGCACCCAGTTCTGATCGAAGCTTTCCAATGGATGCTCTTATTGAAGGGCCAGGGCAGTTCTCCTTGAATATTTCCAGGCGATTTACCCTTCCATTTTGCACCGTTACCTGCTTGTTTAGCTGCTCGATGGTGGCATCAATCTTTTCCAGGTGTTTTGACACATTATCCAGCTCCCTCTTTGATGTGTCGCTATAAAGGGTGATGATCTGCGTGAGGTGGTTCAGGCGCTGGATGATGATCTGGGAGTCTGTATTTACTTGTTTTTCTTCCATGAGTAGTCAAAGATGAACTCGGCCAATTTCTTCACATACTCAACATTAAATCCGGTTACTGCCCCTGCGAACATGCCAATGCTTATTACTAATGGATGCCACCACAGGGAAGCGGATTTTGCCAAAAATCCGTGATCTGCAAAGTAGGAGAAGTAGCCCAAAAAGAGGGCAACGATGCCTGTGGCGGCAAATGCCTTAAGATCCTGAAGCTGCAGACGCGTATTTATTAGGGCAGCCAGATATATTGCCAATGGGGCAAATGCGGCAAAGCTTGTGAGGCTGTTTAGCAGCTGATCTCCGGTGTCAATTTCCGGAATGAGAAAGGCTGCCAGGGCGGCGATGATGGCCACTAGCATGTTGATAGATTTCTGGGAAGTTGTCATTGTGTTGTGATTAAGTGGTTAAAGGTGTGGTTGTCCGAATACGAATATTTTTGTTTCGCTCTCGTCGTTGTTCTGGTAGGCCGATGCCATGGGGTTCTGTATAAACACTGAAGAGTTTCTGTACAATGGGTAGTCATCTGCATTCGTTCGTACAATTTGTTTTGCTGCTGCCAGGTAGTTCAGCCCATATCCTTTGTATTTCTGCTTGGCCTGAGGTGACTCTGGGAAGAAGCCCAGGAAGTTTTCGTTATCCTTAAGAAAGTCCGGCTTATCTGCTTGTGCAATCACCAGGTTTGCTATGCAGCGACAAACCAGTTCACAGAGCTTCTTGTTCTGTGGGGTGAGGTTGTTTTCTCTTTTTTGCTTAATGAGCAGAAGGGACAATTCTGTGGATATGGCCGGGTGGATGTATAGCTTTTCGATGTTATCCATATCTGCTTTCATTGCCAGGAACCGAAGCCTGGACTGAT
>CAZFOI010000428.1:0-2005 GCA_964520605.1 uncultured Bacteroidales bacterium | reverse complement strand
TAACCTGCTCGAATGGGCAAGGGTCCAGCGGGGGCTTATAGTCAATAATCCCATCGACACTCATATTCACCTGGTTGTGCAGCAAGCCCTGGACATGCTTAGCTACAATATAAGGAAAAAAGAACACCAGGTGGTTAACCGTGTCCCTGAGGATTTAAAAATCAGGGTTGATGCCAACCTTTTGCAATCTGTAATGATAAACCTGATCAACAATGCCATCAAATTTACTCCCCGAAATGGGCGCATTGTCATTGAATCTGAATATAAAAAAGGACTTTTGGAGTTATGCGTAGAAGACAATGGAGTTGGAATTCCTGCCAATCAAATCAACGGACTGTTTAATCTTGGATCGGAATACCGGCGGCCTGGCACAGAGAAAGAGAAAGGAAGCGGGCTGGGTCTTATAACCGCAAAAGAGTTTGTCAGCCTGATGGGGGGCACCATTAAAACAGACAGTGAGCAGGGAAAGGGCAGCAGGTTCTGTGTTCGGATACCCGAAGATGTTATCTCCTGATGCAGTGAGGCAGGGAATAATCGTTCAGTTCCAAACCGCATTCAGCACATACTGAGGCATCACAACATGTCATACAAACCCTTTTGTACGACATAAAGCTATCCAGTTTCACATCTACAGAATAAAATCCCTCTTTTTCCGGCTCGGTTTTTAGTAGATCAGTAGTCAGATACTTTTTGTTTGAATCAGAAAAAACAGTAACAACAATTGAATCCTTGCCAAGCATTTCCTGTGCAATGATTGCGCCAAGAAAATTGGCTCCCGATGAAATGCCAACGCCCAATCCCAGTTCGGCAGATAGTTTTTGGGCCATGATAATGGCATCACCATCGTCTACAGCTATAACCTCATCCAGTTTGTCCAATTCACAGACAGGCGGGATAAACTCATCGGAAATTCCCTGTATGCGATGCTTGCCTACCTTATGACCTGTAGAAAGGGTAGGAGAATTGGATGGTTCAAGGGGAAATATTCGAATATCCGGGTTTTTTTCTTTCAGGTACTTTCCTACCCCCATCACGGTTCCGCCAGTACCAACACCCGCCACAAATGCATCAGGCAACAGGTTGCGAAATTTTAATTGCCACCATATCTCCGGGCCCGTAGTTTGGTAATGGGCATCCGGATTGTTTGGATTGCTGAATTGAAGCGGAAGAAAGCCTCCGGATTGCTCAGCTGCTTGGTTTGCCATGTCTATGCTTCCAAGAAAACCGCCTTCTTCCTTGCTTACCAATCTTATGCCGGCTCCAAGGGAGCGAATGATGTTTTTTCTCTCATCGCTCATCCAATCGGGCATGAAAATGGTAACCCTGTGCCCAAGTGCGCGTCCAATGGCAGAAATTGATATTCCGGTATTTCCGCTGGTAGCCTCAAATATTTCCATTCCAGACTGCAGCTCATTTTTTTTCATGGCCTGAGACAAAATATGATAGGCCATTCTGTCTTTTATGCTGCCAGTCATATTAAGGTTTTCTGCCTTTGCAAATATTCTTCGGGGTTCGCCTTTATATGTATACTTGATTTCCAGTAACGGGGTGTTTCCAATCATCCCTTTCAGGGATTTGATAATGCCTTCTTTATTGATGTTATGCATTCCAGCCTGGATGTTATGGTGTATAATGGGCCATTCTTAACCAGGCAAAAATATTAATATATTCTTTTGTAACTGTAAAAGTTGTGTTAATGTGAACCTGCAACATCTGAATCATTCAGATCGCAGACTCAACACCGGGTTTGCCCTTGCTGCCTGTAAGGACTGATAAAACATGGCCAGAAAACCAATAAGACCGGCAAGAATGGATGCTGTGAGGAAAATCCACCAGTGATTTATAAGGTTGATCTGATAGGCAAAGTTTTGTTGCCATCTGTCTACAATCAGATAGGCCGCAGGCCAGGCAAGAAGATTGCCTGCAATCATCCAGCGTGCGAGTTGGGATGACAAATGCAGGATAATGGCAGAAACCGGGGCCCCAAGGGTCTTCCTGATCCCAA
>CAZFOI010000427.1:0-2006 GCA_964520605.1 uncultured Bacteroidales bacterium | reverse complement strand
CCATGTTTCATTTCAGGCCCCGGGAGGTCAGTCTGAAGACCTTGAGGGCCACCATACCATCTGGAATATCGATTATGTAAGCCTGGACGCAAACAGACAATCCAACCAGTTGTTTTACAACGACATTGCATTCGCTGCAAATGCCGGATCCATCCTAAGGGCCTATACCTCCATGCCATGGGCGCATTATATTGCCAACCCCCAGCTGCATCTGAGGAGCAACTTCAACATGCGTATATCCAATCTTGACAATCGCACCTATACCTATACCTACCGTTATTTTATCCGGGACGAAATGGGGAACATCCTAAGGAATTACTCAGGAGGCACCTCGAACATTTTGCCCTTCTCTTCTATCGGATACCAACAGTATGCGCCCCACGCCCAACCCATTGTAATTGCCAATCCCCTTCCGACGGCACCAGCACCGCAACGAAGTTTTGAAATCGTGCATGCAATCAGGGCCGGGATTGCCGGTGACGGCCGTCCCCAAAACGACTCGGTCAGCTATGTCCAATATTTTGGGGATTATTTTTCATATGACGACGGGCATCCGGAAACCAGATACTTTGTAAGGGGCACCAATCCTTCTTCGGCTTTGCGCTATGTGGCATCTGCCTCTGACGGACTAAAGGCCGTGCGGATCTTTTTTACAGAAACACCCGGTCAGGAGATCGGGTCGGTGCCTTTCAGAATCATGGTCTGGAAGAGACTTTACCCTCAGGAAGAGGTCTTGTATGAATCTGATGTTGTTTTTCCCGGGCTTGGCGATGGAAGCGATCGTTTTGCGGAATATGCCCTCAGCAGGACTATCCAGGTAAGCGATACTTTTTACGTGGGCGTGCGTCAACCGGGACAGATCCGGGATGTATCCAGGCTGGTCAACATTGGTTTTGACATGAACAATCATGCCGGCAACCACCTGTTTTATCATGCCGGAGTGGAATGGATGCCCTCTGTCTTTCAGGGAGCCCTGATGATCCGCCCGGTTATGTCCGGAGAAAAAACGGAAGAGTCTCCCAAAAAGGCATCACCCAACATCCATACTGCTTCCATATTCCCAAATCCTGCCACAGGAAGCACCATTCAGGTTGATGCCGGATCCGGTCATGAAAACCATCACGAAGACAGGCTTATGGAGATATATGACCTGTTCGGACGCAGAATCCTCAGAGAGGCCTTTACCGGCAGCCACAACATCGGCAATCTTGCCAAAGGAACCTACATCATAAGGATACTGAACCATGGTGGATCGGTTATCAGCACCGGAATGTTTGTAGTAATCAGATAAAAAAGAATTCATGTCTGAAACCCACATCCTGCCAGATCCTGACGAGGTAAATGAAAGCCAGGAAGAACAGGAATTTTATGAGCATTACCGCTTCACTTCTGACAGGGGTCAGGGCCTGCTTCGTATAGACAAATTCCTGCATGCCCGGATTGAAAACACTTCCCGAAACAAGATTCAGACCGCGGCCAGGGCCGGCAACATCCTGGTAAACGGTCAGGCTGTAAAGTCAAACTACAAGGTTAAACCAGGAGATGAGGTAAGTGTGGTCATGGCCTATCCTCCAAGGGAAATAGAACTGATTCCTGAGAACATTCCCCTGAACATTATATACGAAGACGACCATCTGGTGATTATAGACAAGCAGGCAGGGATGGTGGTGCATCCGGGGCACGGCAATTACACCGGAACCCTGGTAAATGCCCTGATTTATCATTTCGGGAAGCTCCCCCTGCAAAACCACGAAGAAATCAAGCCCGGCCTGGTTCATAGGATAGACAAGAATACATCGGGTATTTTGGTGGTGGCAAAGACCGAGCTCTCTCAAACACGGCTGGCCAAAATGTTTTTCGACCGAACCATCCACCGGCTATACCTGGCACTGGTTTGGGGCGAACCCTCGGAAGAAACAGGTACCATTACCGGACACATCGGGCGTAGTTTGAAAAACAGGCAGGTAATGGAAGTATTCCCTGATGGGTCTTATGGCAAACCGGCA
>CAZFOI010000426.1:0-2015 GCA_964520605.1 uncultured Bacteroidales bacterium | reverse complement strand
CGTAATTCACCTGGTATTTCCCGTCAATCTTTTTGTAGGTAACAAGATAGTTGGTGTTGGTTGGGGTAAAACGCAACCTGAGGGGCTTGCGCAGAACAAAGTTTTGTGCGGCTTTGTCTTTGTCAGTCAGATCCAGGCTGAACTCGGCCATGGTTATGGCCAGATCAGAGATGGAAATATACAGCCTTCCGTAGAACAAAGGGTAGGGCAATACCACCCGTGGCTTGAACTCGATAACGTAGTTGGATTCATCATCAATTTTAACGATATCCACCAGTTCATAGTTGTAATATGCAATGCTTTCGCGGGAGAGCAACACATTGGGGTTTTTTACAATATCGAGCATCAGGGAAACGTGGGGCCCTCCCTGAAGCTTAACCAGAAGGGTGTCAACCTTCTTAACATCGGCACTTTTTCTGCCCTGAATTATTTTTACCCTGTCGGTGTCCGTAAGGGCATTGTAAGGAGCCTGGTATACATCAACAACCGCCTCAGAAATAGAGATATAATCCCTCCTTTGCTTTATGCCTTCCCTGTAAAACCCGGTAAGTCTCTGAGGTACTACAGGATAATTTATATTGATGCGGTTAATGGCTCCCATAACCAGCTCCCTGGCATCCCGGGGCCTTACCACTACTTCCTGAAGGCTTACCGAGTAGGTATCAAGCAGAAACTCCTGTCCCTGTCCAAGGTGCTGTCCGATAGGGAACTGTTTGATTCTGTATCCCAAGTGAGAAATAGCGATTTGATTGGCATTCAGGGATTTTTGGATTTTCAGGGTAAAAACCCCATCCAGATTGGCCACCGTGCCGACAGAGGTTCCTGGTACAAATACACTGGCAAAGGGTATGGGTCTTTTGCTGCGGGCGTCTTTAACCACACCATTGATGGTGTGATAGGCAGATTCCTGCTGCGCGAATACCGGAGAGGCGAGCAATACCATGGCGGCCAGCAGGGACCAAACGGAAATAAAACGGATTGTTTTCATGGGTAAAAGGGTTTTAGGTGAATAGTCTGTTTACCTTACAGACCGCCAACACCCCCCTATACCCTATCTGAATAATAAAATTTTTACCAATACATTAATCCTGATCCGGAACAAGCCTTCGGTTAAATCTTCGGATGGCTGCCTCAATGGACTCTTCAGGTTCAATCACATTGTAAGACCCCCAGTATGCTTCATCAAAATAAACAGGAACCAGGTCGGCAAGGATGTTGGTGGGACGGAAGGCCTCTCTTGCGCCAAACCGGTTCACATTGTCAGGGGTTCTGTCAGTAATGGCCATTTCGGCCATGACATGATAAGGTGTGCGAAATATCCGCCTGCGCCAATCCGCAAAGAATTCCACTTCGGTTCGGATATAATTAATGTGGTATCTGCCATTGATCTCTTTATAAGTAACAAGGTAATTGGTATTTGTGGGCGTGAACCTTAGCTGAAGGGGTTTGCGAATGATGAAGTTCTGGGCCGCCTTGTCTTTGTCAGAGAGGTCAAGGCTGAATTCGGCCATGGTAATGCCGTGGGATTCTACTGAAATATACAATTTACCGTAAAACAAGGGAAATGGCAACACAACCCTGGGCCTGAATCCGATAACATAATTGGATGCCTCTGCAATCTTTACAATATCAATGAACTCATAATCGTAATATGCCATGGTTTCCTTTGACAGCAATACATCGGGGTTTTTCACAATGTCGAGCATCAGAATGCCATGTGGCCCGCCCTGAAGCTTCACAATAAGGGTGTCGGCTTTTTTTACATCGCCACTTTTTCGCCCCTGGACAAGGCGGGTACGGTCAGTATGAAGGGTGGCAGAATAGGGCGCCTGGTAAATGTCTACCACGGCTTCTGAAATGGAAATATAATCCCTCCGCTGACGAATGGCTTCCCGGTAAAATGCGGTAAGTTGCAAGGGAATATCGGTGTAGTTCTGGGGAATGTTACTCAGCGCGGTTGCTACCAGAGCCCTTTGATCGGTTGGTCTGACGATTACTTCTGGCAGGTCAACAGA
>CAZFOI010000425.1:0-2016 GCA_964520605.1 uncultured Bacteroidales bacterium | reverse complement strand
AAAATCAAAACGCCTGAATATGAGCACTCAACACCAGGAAGGTGCAATAAGACCACAGCCATCTGCCAATGGGTTTACCGTGATCGTCGGACTGGGAAGCTGTGGGATTGCAGCCGGCGCTTCCAAAACCTACCAGGAGTTTCAACGCATAAAATCAGCTGACAAACTGGATTTTGAACTTAAGAAAACCAGTTGTGTCGGCATGTGCTACCGGGAACCCCTGGTGGAGATCATTGACGACAGCGGCCACTATTTGTATGGAGAGGTTACTGAGGAGAAAGTTGATGAAATTGTGGAGAAACACATTCGCAACTTCTCCCCCATTCCGGAAATGATTGTTCAGTCAGATGCGATTCCGGGCAAGGATGAAGCCTTTTTCCAGGGGCAGGTGAAGATTGCCCTGAGAAACTGTGGTCATATGGACCCTGAATCGCTTCAGGAGTACGAAGCGCGGGATGGCTACAAAGCAATGAAGAAGATTGCGACATCCATGATCCGTCCTGAGCAGGTAATCAGTAAGATCATTGATTCCGGATTGCGCGGTCGTGGGGGTGGTGGTTTCTCAACAGGCATGAAGTGGAACT
The DNA here is from genome assembly GCA_964520605.1 of uncultured Bacteroidales bacterium. Lineage (GTDB taxonomy): Bacteria > Bacteroidota > Bacteroidia > Bacteroidales > UBA7960 > CAZFOI01. The sequence goes on along the minus strand of CAZFOI010000425.1, from coordinate 1,432 downwards.
TTGCCAGAAACAATCAGGCTGCCAAAAAATATGTAATCTGCAACGCAGATGAAGGAGATCCCGGGGCATTCATGGATCGTTCCATCCTGGAAGGAGACCCTCATGGGGTATTGGAAGGCATGATCATTTGCGGTTATGCAATCGGAGCCTCAGAAGGTTACATTTATTGCAGGGCAGAATATCCCCTGGCAATTAAAAGGTTGAACATTGCCATTTCCCAGGCAAGAGAAAGGGGCTACCTGGGAAAAAACCTTTTTGGTATTGAAGGCTTTGATTTCGACATCAGGATAAAAGAAGGGGCCGGCGCATTTGTATGTGGAGAAGAAACCGCCCTTATTGCTTCCATTGAAGGACAACGGGGTATGCCCAGACGCAGGCCCCCCTTCCCGGCAGAATCGGGCTTATGGAAGAGTCCTACCAACATCAACAACGTCGAAACTTTTGTGAATGTACCATGGATTATCCTGAACGGTCCTGAGGCATACAACAGGTATGGAACTGAAAAAAGCAAAGGCACAAAGGTTTTCGCCCTTACCGGAAAAATTCGCCACGGAGGTCTGGTAGAGGTCCCTATGGGCATCACCATAAAAGACATCATATACCAATTGGGAGGAGGCATAACCGGAGACAAGAAATTTAAGGCAGTTCAGCTTGGCGGGCCTTCGGGAGGTTGTATCCCTGAGCATTTGTCCCATACCCCGGTAGACTACGACTCAGTGAATGCCACCGGGGCCATTATGGGATCAGGCGGCATGGTGGTGATGGATGAGACCACCTGTGTGGTAGACATTGCCAGGTTTTTCCTTGACTTTACTCAGAAGGAAAGCTGTGGAAAATGCACGTTTTGCCGCATTGGGACCAAACGCATGCTTGAGATTCTTACCCGTATAACCGAAGGAGATGGCAAAGAAGGCGATGTGGAAACCCTGGAAGAACTTGCCGAAAACATTAAAGACGGATCCCTTTGCGGGCTGGGACAAACCGCGCCCAACCCCGTACTGACCACCTTGAAGTATTTCCGGGATGAATACGAAGCCCATATACGCGACAAAAAATGTCCTGCCCTTAGTTGCAAGAAGCTGCTAACCTACACCATAGATCAGGAAAAATGCACCGGTTGTATGGCCTGTACCAAAGCGTGTCCGGTAAATGCGATTACCGGAGGGAAAAGGGAGGCCCATTTTGTGTTGCAGGATGTTTGCATTCGTTGCGGAGCCTGTTTTACACGCTGTAAATTCGGAGCAGTGCAATGCAGCTGACCCGTCAAGATTCATTTGATTATCATATACAAAACTCCATGAGCAAACTCAATATAATCATTAACGGTCGTATCGTACAGGGATACAAGGGCGAAACCATACTTGAACTGGCCAGCCGTTTGGGAATTGAAATTCCTACCTTATGCCATGATGAACGCCTGCCATCCTTTTCT
>CAZFOI010000424.1:0-2019 GCA_964520605.1 uncultured Bacteroidales bacterium | reverse complement strand
TATTGCCCTTATGGAGCCTCATGATTTCACGGGAGAGACTCAGTCCGATGCCCGAGCCTTCTTTCTTTGATGTAAAAAATGGAACAAAGATTTTTTCCATGGTATCGGGCTTGATGCCGTATCCATTGTCTGCTACAGAAATGATCACACGGTTTAAACTTGTGGTTGATGCCACCACCCTGATTTTTGGCTTTTCAGCATCATGAACCGCATGAATGGAATTGATCATCAGGTTAATCAATACCTGTTCTATGAGATCGGGATCAGCAGTAAGCATCAAACCGGGCGGAACTACCTTGCAGCTGCAATCTATTTGTCTTTCCTGTAATTTGGGTGAAAGCAGGTTTTCTACCCTCTCGAACAATTCCCTAACCTCAAAATACCGGAAATTGGGTTTGGGAATGCGGGTCAGGTTGCGGTAAACCTGGACAAAATTCAACAGGCTTTCGCTGCGCTTTTCAATGGTATTCAGGGCGCTCAGGGCGCTGTCAACATCATCGGGATCAATATCGGTATTGAGAGAAACCCTGTCCTGGTCTATCAACAGGTCTTTAACCGTTGAAGAGAGCGAAACTATGGGTGTAATCGAATTCATGATCTCATGGGTAAGCACCCTGATGAGCTTCTGCCAGGAATCCATCTCTTTTGCTTCCAGTTCATTGTGAATGTTTTGCAGAGACACCAATACAAAGTCTTCCCCCCGCATCCTGAACTCGGTGGCCCTTACTGACAATTGAAGCAATTCGCTTTCATTGAACACCTTGATGAGCTCGCTGCTGCCTGCCTTGGCATGCAGCAGTATGTCGGCCAGATTTTTATCTATTTCAGCCAACTCATGAATATACCTCAGGTTGCCGTGCCGGAACAATCTTTTGAATGCATTGTTTACAAGATCTACCTTGCCATCCTTCCTGAACACAATGATGGCGATGCTCACATGCTGTACAACGGATTGCAGGTAATTATAATGCTCCTCCTTGGCGGCACGGGTCTTCTTGAACTCGTTGATAACTTCGTTAAATGCCTGGTTCAGGTCATCGAAACTCCTGCCCAGGCCATGATCAGAAAATGAGGATATAAAATCGCTGTGTCTGATCGATTCCAGAAACACGGTCAATTTGCGGTTGGTTCGCTCCACATACCTTACCAAACCAACTATCTGCATCACAATAAGCAGTATCAGAATTCCCGAAGAAATAAGGTATTCCGGCTGTTTTACTATCGAAAGCAGCACCACCACCGAGAGCACGATCAGCAGCACCCGGACAACAATGTTGAGCCGAAAATTTCTAAAGTTCATACTTTTCGATTCTCCTGTATAGAGAGGCGCGGGTAATTCCCAGTTCTTTGGCGGCCTTGCTGATGTTTCCGCCATGCTTGTCTATTACCTTCCGGATGAGCATTCTTTCGGTAGCTTCCAGGTTATGATCTCCCCCTGTCTGTACCGTTGTTTCCTGCCTGTCCTGTGCCGAAAGGAAGAAGTCCCCGGGTTCCAGAATATTCGAATCGCTCATGATTACCGCCCTTTCAACAGCATGCTGCAGCTCCCGTATATTGCCGGGCCAGTTGTGCATCTCCAGCCGTTTCAGCGTGCTGGCATGCAGGCGCTTATTGGGCATTTTGTATTTCTTGCAATACAATTCCAAAAAATGGGCAACCAGGGGTCCGATATCCTCGGTTCTTTCCCTGAGCGGGGGCAGATTGATTTCTACGGTATTAACCCTGTAAAGCAAATCCTGACGGAATTTGCCTTCCTCAACCATTTGATACAATGGCATATTGGTGGCACAAATCAGGCGTACATCAATCGGGATCTCCTTCACTGAGCCCAGGCGGACCACCTTGCGGTTTTGCAGCACACTCAACAGCTTCGACTGCAGCGGCAGACTCAGGTTCCCGATCTCATCCAGGAAAATGGTGCCCTTATTGGCAGCTTCGAACCGGCCCGCCCTGTCTTCACGCGCATCGGTAAAGGCCCCCTTTTTGTATCCGAACAATTCGCTTTCGAACAATGTCTCG
>CAZFOI010000423.1:0-2021 GCA_964520605.1 uncultured Bacteroidales bacterium | reverse complement strand
GATGCATATAAAAAAGTGGTTCGCGCCCGAATTATTGAAAACGAACAACGTCCTGATGGCCGGGGAGTAAAAGAAATCAGGACAATTTGGGGTGAGGTTGGAACGAGTCCCAGGGCACATGGTTCAGGGCTTTTCACCAGGGGAGAAACCCAGGTGCTAACATTTGCAACGCTTGGTACGCCAAAGGAAGCTCAGGAACTGGACACGCTTGCTCCGGAGGATTCAAAACGCTACATGCACCATTACAATTTCCTGCCTTTCTCAACTGGAGAAGTGAAAAGATTGTTCCGTTCTCGCAGAGAGGTTGGGCATGGAGCATTGGCTGAGCGTGCTCTTGTTGCTGTTCTGCCTGATGAGAAAGAATTTCCTTACACCATGCGACTTGTCTCAGAAGTACTTTCATCAAACGGTTCCACATCTATGGCATCAGTATGCGGTTCTACTCTGGCGCTGATGGATACCGGGGTTCCCATAAAGGCTCCTGTGGCTGGCGTGGCAATGGGACTGATCAAGGAAGGTGAGAAATATAAGGTATTGACCGACATCCAGGGACTGGAAGATCATCTGGGCGATATGGATTTCAAGGTAGCCGGTACAACCTCCGGTATAACTGCATTGCAGATGGATATTAAAATCAGAGGCATTACCCCTGCTATCATGGCAGAAGCGCTAGAACAAGCCCGTGAAGCCCGTTTGTTCATCATTGACAAAATTAAAGAAATCATTGAAAAACCCCGCCCTGAACTTAAAGAATTCGTTCCCAGAATCGTCACCATTAATATTCCTGTTGAAAAAATCGGAGCCATCATTGGACCTGGGGGTAAAACGATACGATCCATTCAAGAAGAAACCGATACACATATCGATATCGATGAAGATGGTACTGTATATATCGCTGCGGTTGAAAAATCCTCTGAACAAAAAGCGCGTGAAAGGATTGAACAGCTGACAGAAAGCCCGGTTATTGGGCACATTTATACAGGTAAAGTCGTGCGTGTTACCGATTTCGGTGCATTTGTTGAAATCATGCCTGGTACGGATGGTTTGGTTCATATTTCCCAGCTGGATTCTGTAAGAACCAATAAAGTGGAGGATATTGCCCGAGTTGGTGAGGAATTGACTGTCATGATTACAGACATTGATCGTGATGGAAAAGTGCGGCTTTCCCGACAAGCAGTATTAGAGGGATGGTCTGCAGAGGAAGCCAGAGAGCATGACTCTGCAAATCGAAAACCCAAACCAGGGGGAGGACGGCGAAAGCCTAATAATTCTGAAAGAAGAGACAGGAGATCATAAGAATAAAGTGGCGATAGACTCGCCACTTTTTTTTATTTCTGAGTGGGCAGATAAGGCATTTTCGGCCCGGGAATACCCAGCAATTCGGCCAATGCTGCTTTTAATGCAGTTCGGTCATCCCATTCATATTCAATGGTACCAAAACACATGGATTGTTCATGCCCTTTTCCACATGCAATAACAATATCCTCCGGTTCTGCCATCCTGACCGCTTTTTTTATTGCCTCTCCACGATCCATGACTACATAAAAATCTTTTTCAATTTTTCCACCGTGAATCATGGCCTCATCAGCCATTTCAGCTAAAATATCCTCAAGTTTTTCCGTGCGTGGATCTTCAGCAGTGAAGATGCTGATATCCGCCAATTTTATCGCCTGTTCGGCCATCAACCTTCTTTTTTCCCTGTCTCTCAATCCCGCTGACCCAAAAACTGTAATAACCCTTCCTCCTGTCATGCCTCTTGCAGTCTGTAAAGCTACTTTTAAAGCGTTGGGAGTATGAGCAAAATCCACGATTGCCAGAAATTTCTGGCCAAGATCAATTCGCTCCATTCTTCCAGAAACATAATCAAGTGATTCGATACCTTGTATGACCCGACCAGGATCTAATCCTAAGGCGATAACTGTTGAGGCAAGCGCAGCCAAAATATTTGAGACATTATAGTTGCCTATCAATGGAGATTTTACATTGAATTCTTCGCCTTCGATATTGGCTGTAAAACGTAT
>CAZFOI010000422.1:0-2026 GCA_964520605.1 uncultured Bacteroidales bacterium | reverse complement strand
CTCACCGGAGATATTCAGGAAAGCCTCAGGCTCGAAAATGAACTATCGGCCGTAGAAGGAGTTCAGGTTCAAAAAATGTTGTTTTACTGATACCGTAAGATTATGGCCAAGCTGGTGCAATTGTCTGAGGCGGCTTCCCTTGCCATTCATGCCATGGTAATGATTGCCAGGGCTGAAAACCATGTGAATGTGAATGTCCTTTCCCGGGATATGGGTGCCTCTCGCAACCACCTGGCCAAGGTTATGCAGCAATTGGTTAAACAGGGTTTCCTTAAATCCGTTAGGGGCCCGAGCGGTGGTTTTGTTTTGGGAAAAGCAACATCAGCCATTACCCTGCTCGATATTTATGAGGCCATTGAAGGCAAAATAGATTTGCATGAATGTCCCCTTGACAGAAAGGTGTGTCCTTTTAACAAATGCCTTATGGGAGGGATCATCAAGGATGTTGCCACCCAGGTAAAAGAATATTTTGGCGGACAAACCCTTGAGGATTTTCTGAGTGATCCTTCGAAATGACTACAAACACAGGCAATATCCTTGAAAGGGTGAACAACCCTGAAGACCTCAGGAAGTTGGATCAGGACCAGCTGATCGACCTGTGCAGGGAACTGAGGTCATTCATTATTGATTCGGTTAGCCAAAACCCCGGTCATTTTGGTGCCAGTCTGGGTGTGGTGGAACTGACCGTAGCCATACACTACGCTTTCAATACCCCTTACGACAAGCTGATCTGGGATGTCGGCCATCAGGCATATGCCCATAAGATTCTCACCGGAAGGCGGGATCGTTTTCATTTGAACCGCAAACTTGGGGGCATCAGCGGCTTCCCAAAAATGTCTGAAAGCCCTTACGATGCTTTTGGCACAGGGCATTCCAGCACTTCCATTTCGGCCGCACTGGGCATGGCCGTAGCTTCCTCATTAAAAGGCGAAAACAGGCATCACATTGCAGTAATAGGGGATGGAAGTCTTACGGGTGGCCTGGCTTTCGAGGGACTGAACAATGCAGTGGCTTCCATGGCCAATCTTCTGGTGATTGTTAACGACAATGGCATTGCCATTGATCAGAGCGTAGGGGCCCTTAAGGAATACCTGGCCGATGTAACCACCTCCAGAACCTATAACAGGTTAAAGGACGAAATGTGGAAGCTTTTGGGAAGCATCAGCCGTTATATCCCGGATACCCGTTCGTTTTTCCAGAAAATGGAGAATGCCGTGAAGGCTACCCTGCTGAAGCATAGCAATTTTTTCGAATCATTGAATTTCAGATACTTTGGTCCTGTAGACGGGCATGATGTACAGCATCTTACCCGCATACTGCAAGACCTCAGGCAAATCAGGGGACCCAAACTCCTGCACGTAAGAACCATCAAGGGCAAAGGCTTTCGATTGGCCGAAGAGCAGCAGACCCGCTTTCACGCTCCCGGACTGTTTAACAAAGAAACGGGAGAAGTTCCCGCCCCTGTGGATACCGGCCCCCAGGCGCCCCGTTACCAGGATGTGTTTGGACATACCCTTCTTGAACTGGCCCGGTCCAATCCGGCCATAGTGGGCATAACCCCGGCCATGCCAACAGGCAGTTCCATGAACATCATGATGGGAGAAATGCCAGAGCGCACTTTTGATGTGGGCATAGCCGAACAGCATGCCGTTACATTTGCAGCCGGACTGGCCACTCAGGGCTTGCTGCCATTTTGTAATATTTATTCTTCTTTTTTCCAAAGAGCATATGATCAGTTTGTGCACGATGTTGCCCTGCAGGGCCTGCCGGTGGTATTCTGTCTGGACAGGGCAGGGCTGGTAGGCGAAGACGGAGCCACCCACCATGGTGCCTATGATCTGTCTTTTCTCAGGTGCATCCCCGGGGTGGTGATTGCTGCTCCCATGGACGAGACCGAATTGCGCAACATGATGTATTCTGCCCAGCTGAACCCCTCAGGGCCTTACGTTATCCGCTATCCCAGAGGCAATGGTATAAGTCCCGACTGGAGAATACCTTTTTCCGAAATACCTGTTGGCAAGGGCAG
>CAZFOI010000421.1:0-2027 GCA_964520605.1 uncultured Bacteroidales bacterium | reverse complement strand
TCCTGATAATCGTACCTCGGTTCCCCCACGCAAGGGTCGCATCAAAAAAGCCGGCTATTTCAATATCTTCCTTTTGGCCAAACCGGTGAGGAACAATTACCGGATCCGTTTCAATGAATTCCGGATTGTTATAGAAAGCCGCTCTTTCTTCAAGGAAAGCCTGGATATCTGAATGCAACAAATTCTGTTTTTATTATACAAATGTACAAAAGCCTGATAATGCCAAATAAAAAGCCGGTTAGATCATCAGTAAATTAATGCTTCCCTACTATTTATGAACCCAGATTCATGTTTTACCTTTCGCAAGCAGGTAATTTTGTCTCAAATTATCAAACCATGAACAAGTACACAAAAAAGAAGCTTACACTGATATTACTTATCGTGATCATCAGTTTGCCAACATCTTGCAAAAAAGAAGTACAGTTTTTACCCGATATTGATGTACCGGGTAAAGGGGTTTTTATTGACTACGGTTTTATACCGGCAGATGTAAAGGCAGGATTGCATGTGGCCGAATTTCAGTCAATGGTATACCATAATAATCAGGTGTTTGTTGCTACCTCCAATGGCATTTGGAAGGTTGATCTGACCTCCAGAAGATGGTCAAGGGCAGGCCTTGACAACAAACTCATAACAGTATTGTATCAGCACCCTGAAAAAAACAATACCCTGTTTGCAGGGATAAAACCTGAATACGGCAGCGGAGAGAAAACCCTTTACATATCAGAAAATGGAGGAAAAAGATGGAAACTGGCAGACAGTCCGATATTTGATTCCTATGCAAACAGATACGAGGTTTATGCATGCATGGCTGTTAGACCGGAATATCCGAATCACATCTATGCCAATCTCGAAGGAGGAACAACCATCGCTGTGTCTACTGATGGAGGAAACAATTGGGTAAGGATGAATCAGATGGATTACAGCAATATGGGCTATCAATCAGCCATTGCATTTTTACCCGGCAAACCGGATATGCTTTTTCAGGGATCTGAATCACCCCTTGATTATGCCTGGTTGGGGAGCTATGAGATTGATCCTTCAGACCCGGGCAGGCTTCACTCATTCAAAACCATCGTAGACATCACCCAATGGTCGAACAGACGCCCATGCCAGTTAAAAACCTTTGCACATACACCCGGTATTTTGTATGTAGGCCAGGAAGGGGCGCTATCTGTCATCGAGGATGGAGAGTCAAGATATGTATATGTGAAAAATGACCATGAATATGACTATACTTATGTATATGGCATATGGGTTAACCCTGACAAGCCGGATCATATCATTTTCGGAGGTGGACTTAGCCACAACTTACAGCCAATGCAATTGTACGAAACCACAAATGATGGCGAGTTGTTTCAGCACCAACACAAAATCGGAATGGAAAATCCAGTAGTGGCAGACATCATTCAGGCAGGAAAACATCCTGCCATACTATTCAATGATCTCAATGCCAACAGGGTGAAACTGGTCATTTATGAACCATTCTGATTTAATTCCGGGGTGTTTTCAGCTCAGACAAGCTGTAAAGCGGGAAATGGTAAAAAATATTGTGTAGATTTGCCCAGTACTCAACCGCAACCTTATGGATACCATACATCAGGAATTTATCAATCAGGCAATAGCGCTTGCACATGAAAATGTGGTTAACAAAACCGGAGGGCCGTTCGGTGCTTTAATTGTAAGTAACGGAAATATCATCGGCAAAGGTGTTAACAGGGTTACAGAGAAAAATGACCCCACTGCACATGCTGAAGTTCAAGCCATCAGAGATGCATGCGAAACACTAAATAACTTTCGCCTGGATGGTGCCGTGATTTATTCCAGTTGTGAGCCCTGTCCCATGTGTCTGAGTGCCATATACTGGGCCAGAATAGATCGGATATATTACGCTGCAGGAAACCAGGATGCATCCAGAGCCGGATTTGATGATTCATTCATATATAAAGAAGTAAGGCTTCCCGTGGATCAACGATCCCTGCCCTGTATTCATCTGGAAACATCCAGGGCTACCCTGCCTTTCGATG
>CAZFOI010000420.1:0-2029 GCA_964520605.1 uncultured Bacteroidales bacterium | reverse complement strand
GCGGCCTGAACGACTGAGGCCCTCTTGCCGCACGCCCTGCCAAGCACCCGATTATGGTTATGAAATTTCTTCGGCTTTCTGTGAGTCTGCTCTTGCTCCTGGTTCTGCTGGGCCCGGGTTGCGGCGGGGACCTGCCTTTTGTCAAGAAAGATGAAGTTAAAGGATATTTTACGGTACAGGGGGCCAGTTTCGTTGATGGAAAATTCCCGGCCGGAAAATCCTCAGGGCCAGCCATCACCACCATCGGCGGAAACGCTTATGTATTGCCCGGGGGATCCAGCCAGCTGAATGTTGGTTCGTCCGACAGCCCCTCACATATCCTGGTAGGGGTCAGTGGAAAATCAGGATACTATAAAAGCTCCTATGGCAACAGCACCATTGTGGTTATTGTTATTTTTATTGAGCCCGGAATTACGGAAACCACCTTTGAAATCCTGGTGGCCCTGCAAGGTTCAGACGGCACGGTAGGCACCCACCGCACCCTCCCTGTGACCCTGGTCGAGGCCGGTACCGGCAGGTTGCAGGTAAGTCTTTCCTGGGACAAACCCGTTGACCTGGACCTCTACCTGGTTGAGCCCAATGGCACCACCATTTATTACGGATCTACAAGTTCTTCCAGTGGAGGGGAGTTGGATGTTGACTCCAACGCTGCCTGCAACATCGACAACATCAACAATGAAAACATTACGTATCCGCAAACAGCCGTGCTGCAAACAGGTCTGTATATAGTAAGGGTTAATCTTTACGCTGTATGCAGTGTAACCCAGCAAATCAATTTCGTTACAACAGCCAGGCTTAACGGAGCATTTGTAAACACTGTGGCGGGGCAGAATCCATTCAATGGTTTTTATCCTGCCGGGTCGAGTTCTCAATACGGAGGCATTTCAGCAGGGGCCGAGGTTATGCGTTTCAATGTAAGCTCCAACAAGGATTTTGAAACCCAGTCCTGGTACCGTATGGAATTCCCTGATGACAATCCGGAAAAATCTGTACCCTTGAAATAAACACACGCTTCCGGTTGATTTTGCAAAGCCTGCCTGAAATATGGCAGGTTTTTTATTGCCGTTTATTTTCTGTCAGGGCCCCGGCATTTAGCCAATAACAAAAAATGGCTATCTTCGGATGCCTATGAAAACCCATATTAAGTCTCTGTTTTTGCTGTTCCTTATTTTTGTTCAGGTTGATGCTGCCCTGGCCAGTCAGCCCTTATTGGCCGGCGCACGCCAGGCGGGAATGGCCGGATCCGGTGTTGCCATCACCGATTTCTGGAGCATATTCCACAATCAGGCAGCCATGGTGTTCGAGACGCGCCCGTCGGTTGGCATTGGATTTGAGAATCGATACCTTACTCCCCGGCTTAATCTGGGCGCTCTGGCTGTGGTAATTCCCAGAGAATATGGCAGCTGGGGAGCCAACTACAGCACCTTTGGATCTGGCAAATATCATGAAAGCAATGCGGGCATCGCCTTTGCCAGGCGTTTTTCCGAACGGCTTTCTGTTGGATTGAAGTTGAATGTATTTTATGTCTTTACAGGGGGTGTCCCTTCATCAACTGCATTGGGAGCCGGTTTTGAAGCAGGAATATTATATGCGATTTCGGATGAAACCCTTTTGGGAGCACATGTGTTCAATCCGGGCAGGGCCAGATTACACAAAACGGGCAGCAGCTTTTCTGAAAGGGTGCCCGTGCTTATGAGGATGGGGTTTTCCCACCGCTTGTCCGAAGCCTTTTTGATTACAGTTGAAGCCGAAATGGAACTTGAGCACAGTCCGGGTCTGCGCGCCGGAGCGGAGTACACCCCTGCCGATAAAGTGTATCTCAGAGCCGGAATCGGTACAAATCCAATTCAGAATGCCTTTGGTTTTGTATGCCGTACAGAAAAACTAACCATTGATCTTAGTGCCTCCCTGCATCATGTTCTGGGCTACACTCCCCAGGGAGGCATTGTCTATCATGTCTGGCCCCATATAGCATTATCATGGAAGCAATTATTCGGTCTTTACGGGGCCCGTAATTCCTGTGGGCCGT
>CAZFOI010000419.1:0-2045 GCA_964520605.1 uncultured Bacteroidales bacterium | reverse complement strand
AGAACATTGCGGTAAAAAATATCGGCATATCCCGCCAGACTCTCCACGCCTTCCTGAATCCTTGCACCGCCACTGTCGTTGAGCCCGATTAATGGCGCGCCCATTTTCATTGCAAGGTCCTGAACTTTGATGATTTTGTCTGCATTGGCACGACTGAGTGACCCGCCAAATACGGAAAAATCCTGGGCAAATACATACACCAGCCGGCCGTCTATTTTTCCGTAACCGGTAACCATTCCATCGCCGGGGATTTTTTGTTTGTCCATACCGAAGTCGGAACTACGGTGTACTACGAATTTGTCGAGCTCTACAAAGGTTTCAGGATCCAGAAGATCCCTGATGCGTTCACGCGCTGTTTTTCTGCCCGATTCATGTATTTTGGCGATTCTTTCTGGCCCGCCACCTGCTTCGGCTGCTTTGTGTCTGGAGTCCAGTTCGTTGTATTTGTCTGCAATTGACATATGATTATTGGTTTAAATCGTTTCAGGAATTTGCTTGGGATTCAGATGAGAACTCCATAACCACCAGTACCTGGCGTGCGTCTACGGTCTGGCCTTCGCTTACCGGAACGTCTATGATCTTACCGGCTTTTTTGGCCTTGAATTCACTTTCCATTTTCATGGCAGACATAATGGCCACTGTCTGGCCGGCTTCAACAAAGTCACCAACAGAAATAGGGATTCGGACCACCTTGCCGGGAATGGGTGCCAGGATAGTGGCTTCGGCATCCTCGTCGGCGCCTTTGTTTCGGCTGGCAAGGTATTTGGCTTCTGCGTCAATGATCTGTACTGTGTAGGTATTCTTGATGGAACTTACCTGGTATTCGCGAATTCCACTACCCGGGATTATCTCAATGTTGTATGACTTGTTCTGCAACAGGGCCGAATACCGGCCCGGACCAACCTGAACATAGTCCAGAGCGTATTCCTTTCCATCAATCAGGATCAATACTTGCTCATTGTTGCGACTCAGCAGCTCGACATTGGCTGTGCGGTCGCCGATCTTTACTTCGTATGGCATGGCGGGGTTATAATTTCAATACACTTCTTACCCTGGAGTAATCCTTCCAGTTGTTTTTCAGTGCGGTCATTTCTTTTGGACTGGCTTTTTCTATTTTGTCGAGGTATTCAAGGAAAGCAGCAATGATAACAATGTCCTGGCATTGCTGCTCACAGGGATCGTCTTTCATCAGCTGGTCCTTGTTCTGATCTATGAAATGGGTGGTATAATTTCCTTCTATAAAATCCCGGGCCTGAAGTATTCTGTCCAGGAATACCAGATTGTTTCTAACCCCTGTTATGCGAAATTCTTCCAGTGCACGCCGGCTTCGTTCCAGGGCATCCTCCCTGGTCTGCCCCCAAACGATGAGCTTGGCAATCAATGGGTCGTAATAAATTGGAATTTCGGCTCCTTCGTAAATATATCCATCTACCCTAACACCCACTCCGTATGGTATGCTGATATGGGTAACCGTGCCCGGAGCCGGCATAAAATTATTCTCAGGATCTTCAGCATATACCCTGAACTCAATGGCATGACCATTCTGCCGGAGGTCTTGCTGTTTGAAGGCCATGGGCTCCCCGTTTGCAATGCGGATCTGCTCTTTTACAAGATCAACACCAACCACCCTTTCTGTAATGGGATGTTCCACCTGCAAACGTGTATTCATCTCCAAGAAATAATAGTTGAGATTGGCATCCACTATGAATTCAATGGTTCCGGCGCCCTCATAGTCAACTGCCTTTGCGGCAGCTACAGCATGCAAGCCCATTTCGGTTCTTTTTTCCGGGGTAAGAATCGGGCTGGGGGTTTCTTCTATAATTTTCTGATGCCTTCTTTGGACCGAGCACTCCCTTTCAAACAGATGCACCACATTGCCATGGCGATCAGCCAGAATCTGGTATTCTATATGATGGGGAGATTCGATGTATTTCTCTATAAATACCGCATCATCGCCAAAAGCAGCCCGGGCTTCTGACCGGGCACCCCGTAATGCGTTTTTTATTTCTTTTTGCTGGGTAACCAGGCGCATGCCCTTGCCTCCA
>CAZFOI010000418.1:0-2054 GCA_964520605.1 uncultured Bacteroidales bacterium | reverse complement strand
ATCGTTTTTCCCTCGAATTGGGAGTGCAAAGGTAACAAGATTTTTTAAATCATCAAGTATTTTTTGATTTTTTTTCAAAAATCTGTTGTCCTCTGAACGGACTGCAAATATACAACCTTCTTCCTCGTTGACTGGCATCAAAAACGAAAAAGTTTTCAACAAAATAAAAGAATAAGAGGATTATTCAGGTAATACCCTGTAGATTAGAGTGAAATAAGCTTACTTACGATATCCGCAGTAGAGATACCCTCGGCCTCAGCCTTGTAATTTCTCACAATGCGGTGCCGCAAGATGGCATAGGCTACAGCATTAACATCTTCAATATCAGGAGCATACTTGTTGTTAATGGCGGCATGGCATTTTGCCCCTATAATCAGATATTGGGAAGCCCTGGGTCCGGCGCCCCAATTAATGTATTCATTCGCCAGGCTGTGAGACATGGCTGTGTTGGGCCTGGTTAGCGACGCCAGCTTCACCGCATATTCAAGTACATGGTCCGTAACTGGCACCTTGCGTATCAAATCCTGAAAGAATAGTATTTCGGCTTCATCCAATACAACATCAACATCAAGCTGTTTATCTGAGGTTGTGCTGCGCACCACCTCAAGTTCTTCCTCATAGGAAGGGTAATCCAGGTTTACGTTAAACATAAAGCGGTCCAGTTGCGCTTCAGGCAAAGGATAAGTCCCTTCCTGCTCTATGGGATTTTGAGTGGCAAGCACAAAAAAAGGATTGGGCAGTTTGTATGTGATCCCGGCCGCTGTTACAGAGCGCTCCTGCATCGCCTCCAACAGTGCTGACTGTGTTTTCGGAGGGGTTCTGTTTATTTCATCCGCCAGAATGATGTTGGCAAAAAGCGGCCCCTGAATAAAACGAAAGTTCCTTGATTCGTCCAAAATTTCTGTGCCAATAATGTCTGAGGGCATCAGGTCAGGAGTAAATTGAATGCGGCTGTAATTCAGGCCAAGCACCCTTGAAATGGTATTCACCAAAAGGGTCTTTGCCAGTCCGGGAACCCCTACCAAAAGACAATGGCCCCGGGAAAAAACAGAGATCAGCACATTTTTTACAGTATCATCCTGGCCCACAATAACCCTGGCTATTTCCTTTCGAAGGATCTGGTATTTATGGGCCAGGGCATCCAGGGCCTCAACATCGGATTGGTATTGCATTCGGTTTCCCTTCATTTAATTTATCTTTTCAGCCAATCCTGCTCAAACTCGCATTTACTGTAGTTTTCATGAATAAACACATAGGTGTTGGCAAGTTTTCTTGTTACCCACCTTTGAATGGCCTGAAACTCCTTTTGACGAAGCGCCATTTGCTGAATTAAATCATAGTCATCGGTAAGATTGGCCCTGTGGGGATCTCTGCGGCTGATAAGCTTCACGATTCGGTAGGCCTGCTCATCGTCTTCCGTTACCATGGTAACAGGTTCTGAAACCTGGCCAACTTCAAGCCTGTCAGATACAAAGAAAAGATTGGCGGCCAGTTCATCAGGCCTGAAACGATTGGTTCCGGTATAGGGATTGATTACCTCTCCCCTGTTCATTCTGGATGGATGCTCAGAATACCTCAATACGGCCTCTTCAAAGGAAATTTCTCCAGCCTGAATCCGTCCCCGAATGGTATCCAGGGCCAAACGTGCATTCTGCAAATCTTCAGGAGAAACTTTGGTTTGAAGCAGTATGTGCCTCACATTGATCTGCTCTCCCCGTCTTTCTATCATCTGAATAATGTGATAGCCTGCCTTGGTCTGCACAATCTCGGATACTTCGCCGGGTCTGAGTTGAAAGGCCACTGCCTCAAACTCCGGAAACAGCTCTCCCCTGCCATAAAATCCGAGCTCTCCACCCCTGCGGGCAGAACCCGGATCCTCTGAATACAATACCGCCAATGTGGAAAAATTCTCCCCTCTAAGAACCCTTTGCCTGAATTCATCCAGGCGGGTCTTCACCAAATCAATCTCCTCCTGTCTGACTGGTGGTTTTTTAACAATCTGGGCAAGAACCATCTCGCTCTCGACCATGGGGATGCTGTCAGGATGAAGGTTA
>CAZFOI010000417.1:0-2057 GCA_964520605.1 uncultured Bacteroidales bacterium | reverse complement strand
GCGGGCCTCGGTATAACGCATGGCCGCAGGGGAATCCCCGTCAATACTGCCAAAGTTACCCTGTCCATCAACCATGGGATACCGCAAAGACCACTCCTGGGCCATCCTTACCATGGCATCATACACAGAGCTGTCGCCATGCGGATGGTATTTACCCAGCACCTCCCCCACTATACGGGCAGATTTTTTGTAAGGTCTGTTGCTCAAGGTGCCCAGTTCGTGCATGCCGAACAATACCCTGCGATGCACCGGCTTTAAACCGTCGCGCACATCGGGAAGGGCCCTGGAAACAATAACAGACATGGCATAGTCGATGTATGCCGACTTCATCTGCTCCTCAATATCGACTTTTATAATTCTTTCGTCTGACATATTGAAAATCAATAAACTTTAGATTTTTTTAACTTAGTTTTCGGAACCCACGAAATTACGCTTTTTTTGCCTAAAAACTGCCTTTAAAATGTGCTTAAATGCAACTATTTTCTAACATTTATACTGATTAATTGTTAACAGTTAGGAAATAGTTCCCGGCTTTTCCGCAATATTGTTTTAATTTTGAATTGGATTTAACACAACATATGGAAGCAAAATTTTCACCCAGAGTAAAAGACGTCATCACCTTCAGCCGCGAGGAGGCCCTGAGCAACGGCAATGAGTACATTGGCATTGAACATCTTTTGCTCGGACTGATCCGCGAAGGGGAAGGCATGGCCATACAGATCATGAAAGATCTGGGGGTAGACCTGGTGCTGATCAAAACCACCATTGAACGTACCATCAGGGGCAGTGCACCCAAAAACAGAAGTATAGAAAACATTCCCCTGGTAAAACAGGCCGAGAGGGTTTTAAAAATTACCTATCTGGAAGCAAAATTGTTTAACAGTGACCTTATAGGCACTGAGCATTTGTTGCTGTCCATACTAAAAGACAAGGACAATATGGCTACCCGACTGCTTAATCAGCAGGGTGTTGACTATGAAACCGTGAGGGAAGAAATCCAGGTTATCCGTTCAGGTGGTCATCGCAAACGCGAGGAGGAAATCCGCGATGAGCTTTCCCAGAGCAGCGACGATGATGCCGCCGAAGGTGGCGGAGGCTTTGGCTCCCCGGTAAAAAAAGGCTCAGATAAGTCAAAAACCCCTGTACTTGATAATTTTGGCAGGGACCTTACCAGGGCTGCAGAGGAAGACCGTCTGGATCCTGTGGTTGGGCGTGAAAAGGAATTGGAGCGCATTGCCCAGATTCTTTCCAGGCGCAAAAAGAACAATCCCATTCTGATCGGAGAACCCGGGGTGGGAAAATCTGCCATAGCAGAAGGACTTGCCCTTCGCATAGTACAGAGAAAAGTATCAAGGGCGCTTTTTAACAAAAGGGTGGTAAGCCTGGATATTGCGTCTCTGGTTGCCGGCACCAAATACCGTGGACAGTTTGAGGAACGCATGAAAGCACTGCTGGCTGAACTGGAAAAGAATCAGGATGTCATTCTTTTTATAGATGAGATCCATACCATAGTAGGAGCCGGTGGGGCATCAGGGTCTTTGGATGCCTCCAATATGTTCAAGCCAGCCCTGGCCAGGGGTGAGTTGCAGTGCATAGGTGCAACCACCCTGGATGAGTATCGTCAGCACATTGAAAAAGATGGTGCTTTGGAGCGCCGTTTTCAGAAAATCCTGATAGATCCCACCTCGGCTGATGAGACCATCGTGATACTGAACAACATCAAGAAAAAATACGAAGACCATCACCTGGTATCCTATTCAGATGAGGCCATTCAGGCCTGTGTTCATCTTACAGACCGCTACCTGAGTGATCGTTGCCTTCCCGATAAGGCCATTGATGCTTTGGACGAGGCCGGATCAAGGGTACACATTACCAACATCAGGGTACCCGAAGCGGTTATTGAGGTGGAAGCCCAAATTGACCAGGTAAGGCAGGAAAAGACCAATGCCATCAGAAGCCAGAAATACGAGCTTGCAGCCAAATTCCGTGATCAGGAGAGGGAACTCATGGATCAGCTGGAACGTGAAAAGCGCCGCTGGGAGGAAGAATCCCAGTTG
>CAZFOI010000416.1:0-2061 GCA_964520605.1 uncultured Bacteroidales bacterium | reverse complement strand
CCTCTGCAATATCGCCATGACCGGCAGCATAGCAAGCATGCATCAGGTTCAGTGCTGCATCAGAAGACGGTCTGTCTGAAGATCTTTGGGAACCAACCAACACTATTGGTACGGGAGGATCCTGTATCATATAGGTAAGGGCGGCGGCCGTATGGTGCAGGGTATCCGTGCCATGACCTATAACAATGCCGTCAACGCCATTTTCAATTTCCTTTCCTATGGCAACCGCAAGCTTTTTATACTGATCCGGGCCCATATTCTCACTGAATACCGCAAATACTTTTTCTGTTGTCAGGTTGCAAATATCAGCCAGTTCAGGAACAGCTCCATATAATTCTCCTGGTGAAAAAGCCGGAATCACGGCTCCGGTTCTATAGTCCAGACGGGATGCTATGGTTCCCCCGGTACCAATGAGCTTGACCCTTGGCAAACCTTTGGTATAAGGAAACTCTTTTTCAGGGATCTTATAGTTGGCCTTTTTGTAGCCTGTTTCCCTCATCGTCAATATATTGCCAACGTCTATTCCGATGTTGTATCCTGTTGGAATTTTTACTACGATGTGGCTGTCGTCGTCATTTTCCGAACGCGGGAGTATGGTGCCGGTAAAATTTCCCCGGCTTGTTTCAATTTCTGTTTGCCCCCATACCCTTACATTAAACTTTCTGAGCACCTCCAGTGCCTTACCCCTATATCCCTGAAAAAAATCTTCACTCATCTTTTGCCTTTTTGGATGAAATTTTGGCAGAAGTTTTTCCATCTGCAATCAATCGATACAACGCTCCCATATCCATGTTTCCGACGGCCTTTGGCCTAAGCTGCCCCATCAGCCAGTCTGTCATTTGTGGCTTTCCGGCAGTGCGTCGGATGCTGCAAAATTTCTTCCTGAGAAAACCCAGGTCATGCAGAATGTCCTCCCTGCTGAGCTTTTTAAAATGTACAGAAACCAGCAGGGACTCGAAATCCATACGCGGATGCTCATAAACCACCGGAAGCATCAGTCGGATCAACTCCCTGTCCAGTCCTTTTTTACGAATTTTCTTTAATAGCCCGACAATAATTTTGGGGTCAAAATTTGCTCCGGCTTTTTTTCTGCCTTCGATATGCCTCAGCCTGTGACCAAATAAGGTTCCGGCAAAAACCGGGTCCTCACCCATCTCTTCCACCATCTCGCGAATAAGCGGAAACAGGTTCTTTCTGAGAATGTACGTATGGGTATCTTCCGGTATGCCCCAACGATGCATCTGCCAATAGGCTTCAATGGCCTCTGTTGGCAAATCCCTGCCCAGGACCTCAATCTGCTCATCTTTAAGTGGAATCGGTGCAGAGTCTGTATCGGGGTACATACGGTCTGCTCCAGGCAACACCCTTTCGAATATGGTGGTACCGTCTTCAAATGATTTCCTGGTTTCATTGGGAACGCCTACCATGGCCATCTGGCATCTTTCCCTTATTGTTTCAAGGGCTGTGGGCATGTCCTCGGATTCCCCCCAGTAAAGAATCATCGAGTCAGCAGATTTTGCTCCCAGTTTTTTCCTTATGATCTGAAACACCTCTTCCCCTTCCAAAGGTGTAAGTGCCTCTGAATGGGTCATATTGGGTTTTTCGATGCAGGCAATCACTTTCAGGCGATCACTGATCTCATCTGCAAAGACTTTGCCTGGTTGCGTAAAATGAGACAAGGCACCCAGAAAACCGGGCAAAACTACGGCATGCAACTCCTTCCCGCTTCGGCGAAGGGATTTCATCAGACGGGACTTAAACGGCAGGGCTTCTGCATCAAGCACACCATGTATTACATCCCATTCCGCCGGCCTTTTGACCTGGTTTTTTAGTTTTTCGCGCAAATGCAACAGGGCGTATTGCCTGAATGCCTCGTTATGGGTCAGTTCAGGAATCCATTTGATATGGGAAACCCCTTTAATCTCCACCCTGGTCCCTCCCCGGCAGCTCACATTCACATCCTGGCGGGCTGCTCCAATCCCGGTCCGCACCAGACCCGTGCTGCGGTTCAAAAAGCGTATCACATGACAGGCCTCTGCGACTTCGTCCGGGCTCACCATA
>CAZFOI010000415.1:0-2065 GCA_964520605.1 uncultured Bacteroidales bacterium | reverse complement strand
GGGGCTGGCGGAAAGAAAAAACCCCGACTTGGCCCATTTTGGCAAACGACTCGTGGTCGAGCTGTCTCTTATCGTGCAATGGGCTTATGAGACACCCACCATGGGCGAGTGGAGGGCCTTCAACGCCCGCTTCAAGCACCTTGTGAGAAAGCATCATAAGCGCAAAGACGAATCCGGTGTATTTGCCCGCCGTCTCATCAACGAGATGGAAAGCCTGTGGCTGTGCCTCTCGGAAAAGGCGGTGGAGCCGACAAACAACCAGGCAGAGCGCGCCTTGCGCTATCCCGTGACCTGGCGGAAGCGAAGCCTGGGCACCCAGAGCGAAAAGGGCGACCGCTGGGTTGAGCGCATACTCTCCCTCAAACAGACCTGCCGGATGCACGGCATCGCAACATACCCACGCCTTGTCCAAGCCATCTCCGACTATCTCAAAGAGCAACCCACAGACCTTGCCTGGATCGTCAATCTGGGGTAATCATACCCCCTGAAGGCTTACTAGCCGCCCAGTAAGGGGACGACAACGGTGTGCCCGGAAAAAATGTGGTATTGATGGCCGGCAAATGTCTGCTGAAATCCACTATGGACAGCAACTCCTTGGGGGTTGGCAGGCGCCAGTCAGTGTAACCGCCAAGCTCAAGTCCCTCGCAATAAGAAAGGGCATTTATCCAAGTCCCCTGGCCGTCTGTAGCCTGCTTCCACATGAGTCCTGTGGCAATATCTGTTACCGTGCCGTCTCCGTTATCCACAAAGGAAGAGGAAGATTGCCCACCTCGCACGGCACGGACAAGGTAGCTATCCGACTTAAAGCCGTTGCCGGTATTGCCGTTGCCGAAGAACACTCGCCACCCGTTGGTAGTACCGTTAGCGCGGGGAGTAGCCGACCAGTAACCGGACGACCGGGTGCCCGGAAAAAATGTGGTGTCAATTGCCGGGTTGTAATGCCCATAGCTTACAATGTGTTGCAGCTCCAGCACCGAGGGCATTCGCCAGTCGTTGAAGCCGCCGTAGTTGGCAGCATTAAGGGCGATTATGAACTCTTCAGTGTTTTTTCCATCATTCCAGGTTCCCTCATCGCCACCGTTGGTTTCCGGATTGGAGTCATACCATGTGTAGGTGTTGTCAGCATCATTGGGGTTATTGTAGTCCTGCACACCATTTGCATTCTGTTTAACTTCCCAGATAAGCCCGGTAACATTGTCCCGCACCATGACCCATTCTGCAGCGCCATCAGGAAGCTCAACGCCATTTTCCCCCAGCTTCGTGTAGGATGGAGGATTGATCAAATAATGTGCATCCTGTCCATAATAAGGCTCTCCGGGCTGCGGGCAGGGGATTATCTCGGACTGGCCATAGCATGTGGTCTGTCCGGTATCCGGAATGGGCCAGGCCCCGGCGCTGCTGCAGAAAAACGCCACAACAGCCATCACCCCCAAACAGATTGACAAGCTTTTAATCCGTCCCATTTTTCACTCCTTTTGTTCAGAACATCTGGTGATGACCGTCACTAACCCCTGTCCTTGTTCAAGGCTGGTTTTTCGAGTGCAGGCAGATAGAGGGCAAGCCGCAGTCAAAAAGAAGCCATATGGATTGCACCGGCAAAAGGTGAAATCAAAAACGCCAAAGAAATCAAAACCAGTCCCAACACCTTCCGTGCCCTTAAAAATAAGGCCCGATGTTCAATAATATGAGAACTGAAATTTAACGCTATGATATTTCAGCTAATATTTTTGTAAAATACCGCTGTTGCAGAATCTGCTTAAAGGATAATTACGCCAAGCCCAAAACCAAACAGGAAAACAAGCCACCTTCCATCCCATGATGGCCAAAAGGATATTTTAATTGTTTTTAAGTGGTTATCTGTTATGAAAGGTAAAGATTCAGCCGCACTCCGTTTTTGAAGCGCGCCAACAGGCATTTATAACTTTTAACCTATTGTTTCCTATATACCATTCAGACAAAGTACAAGTCAAGTTTCCGTATTTTACTGATAATACTTTATAATCAGATTGATTTTGCATTTTTCAATAATTGTCTGTAATTTTTCCTCAAAGATGGCTTGTATTAC
>CAZFOI010000414.1:0-2082 GCA_964520605.1 uncultured Bacteroidales bacterium | reverse complement strand
TCAGGTTCCACAGCCCTTCGGATCTGTCTGGGCAGAGGAGTCTCGCCCAGGCTTTCGATGGTCTTTTTAAACTCATCGTAGGTGCCATTAAACAAAAATCTCAGGGTTCTTCCCCTGGAAGTGGTATTGTCTATGACTTCGGCAACCAGGTTGTCGTCATCACCAAAATACAACTTGTTCCCTATCCTGATTTTCCTGGCAGGATCAACCAATACATCCCAAAGCCTGGCTTCACGGTTTAGTTCGCGCAGAAGGAATACTTCAATTTTTGCGCCGGTTTTTTCTTTGGTACCATAGAGTCTGGCAGGGAAAACCCTGGTGTTGTTTACCACCATTACATCACCATCATCGAAATACGAAAGGATGTCTTTGAATAACAAATGTTCAATTTCTCCGCTTGCACGATGAACAACCATCAGACGGGATTCATCCCTGTTTACAGGGGGGCGTTCGGAAATAAGTTCCGAAGGCAGATTGAATTTAAAATCGGATAACTTCATTTGGCGGGGCTTGGATTTGAATGATGGCCTGAAGCGGGAATGCCGCAGATTTCCTTAGTCAGGCATCGGCCTGGTTCATAAAAGGTTTGCAAAGATAATACAACAAGAGGCCCTTGTCAATCTTTTTTTTATAGAACAGTTTGCCGGATGTATTGTTCAAATGCCGCCGGATGCCAGGCATCCTTCACGTGCTGGTCTCCAATGCGTTCCCTTCGAAGACTTTTAAGGTATGCACCAGAGTTCAATTTTGCCCCGAAATCTCTGGCAATGGAACGGATATAGGTTCCCTTGCTGCAAACAATTCTGAAATCTGCTTCCGGCATACTAATGCGGGTTATATCAAATTGGCTTATGGTTACTGCCCTTGGCTCAAGAAGGGACTTTCTGCCAACCCTTGCCAGTTCATAGGCTCTTTTCCCGCCTACTTTTTTTGCTGAAAACATGGGGGGTAGCTGCATCTGATGCCCACTAAGGCTTTTTGCAGCCTCATAAATGGATTCAATGCCGATGTGTTCAGTTTCAAATGTGGCATCAGGCTCTGTTTCCAGATCGAATGATGGTGTGGTCTGTCCAAGCTGAAAGGTGCCGGTATATTCTTTCTCCATGTCCTGATAACGGTCTATTGATCGTGTCATTTTGCCTGTGCACAAAATCAACAATCCGGTAGCAAGGGGGTCCAGGGTGCCGGCATGTCCTATCTTGAGTTTTCGTAACCCAAACGAATTCCTGATTATACCACGGACTTTACCTACCACATCGAAAGATGTCCAGGCATAGGGTTTATCGAAAAGCAGTATGCTGCCTTCAGAAAACTGCTTAATCAGATGTTCTTTTAAATCAGGACCATTCATTTTACAATACCCCGATCAGTATGGCCAGGGCTCCTGCCCCCAGGCAATAAAACGCAAAGTAATGCATGCGTCCCCTTCTGACCAGAGCCAGCATCCACCGGCAGGCAAACAAACCGGACAGGAAGGCGGCCAGAAAGCCGGCTGCCATGGGTAAAAGGGCTGATCCCTCCAAAGACACCGGCCCTGCAAGCAGGTCTTTTATTTCCAGAAGCGAAGCACCAATGATTGGAATCAAGACCATCATAAAGGAAAATCTTGTGGCTTTTTCTTTGCTCACACCCAGCATAAGGGCCGTAGAGATGGTGGCCCCGCTTCTTGAAATTCCCGGAATTATGGCTATGGTTTGGGCAAGCCCGATTATCAGGGCCCTGGGAAGATTAAGGTCTTTCTGGCGGGCCTGGGCAAATTTTGTAAGATAAAGAAGAAGTGCTGTAACAATAAGCATGCATCCTACCAGGATAATCCTGCCTCCAAAAAAAAGCCGGATGTGGCTTTCCATAAGCAATCCCGTAATCCCCACCGGAACGGCAGAGGCAATCAGAAGGCCTATGTAGCGGGTTTCAAAGCTGTTTTTGAAACGCAAAGCGGCCATTGCAAGTTCCAGTATGTCTTTCCGGAATACCGCCAGTATACTGAGCACTGTTGCGCCGTGAAGCAAGATGGAAAAAGTGAGGTTTTGATCAGGGTCTTTCATTCCGAATAGAGCCGAAGCCAATTCAAGATGGCCGCTG
>CAZFOI010000413.1:0-2084 GCA_964520605.1 uncultured Bacteroidales bacterium | reverse complement strand
ATTCATAACCCGGCCAGGGGCGGATGTGTCAGGTGAATACTGTCACTGTACAGACGGTATTATATTGTAAAAAATTATATATTTCAGTCCGTTATTTTATATCTATCGGTGAGAGCTTAAACCTGTTTAGATGGCTTTTTGGGAAGGCAACTTTAACATTTGGTTGGCATCACACATCTTCAAGTAATCAATTACAGCCTCATTGATAAACAGGTCGCTAATGAGTTGGTCGGCAATTTCCAGCATTGCATGCCGTTCCTGAAGCGACAGAAATGAATGAACAAAACCAAGCCTTATCAGCCTTAACAGGGTCCACAAAGGCATTCCGTCATCTTTGTCATAGGCGTATGAGGCCTGAAAGCACTCCTTGACCATGTTGGTATAGGAAACGCTGGGGTTGTCTGTGTTCAGGCATACCTGGTTGTCGTTTTTGAGGAAATCTTTCAAGGGGTATTGGCGTTGGGCGCCAGGGTCGCCATGACAAGTGAACCGATTTGTCTGAAAATTGCTGACAGGGCAAAGCTCAATACATATTCGCTCTTCCCTGGCACGGTCCATAAGGCTCCTGTCATTTGCCATGGACAGCCCGTGGCCTATACGCCTTGCCCCCAGGTCAATAATGGCGCTTTCCACAAAACTTGCAGAAGCGTTTTCTCCTGCATGAGCCGTGACAGGAATATGGCAGTGGCTGATGCGTTCAAACTCTTCCCGAAATTTTTCGGGAGGATAGCCATCCTCGGGGCCGGCCAGATCAAACCCCACAATTCGGCATTCGCGGATGCCTTTGTTCATAAATTGAGTTGCGCTCAAAGGGCTTGCTTCGCCCTGGATAAAAAATACGGTCCCAAGGGCAGCTTCCCTCATCATCTCGCTGGAAGCCTTGTGCCTTTTGCCTGTTAAAACAAGATTCACAAGAACAGGGAAACGGTATTCGGCCAACTTGGTTTTTGGGGGGTTGAATAATGAGTAAGGTTCAAAAATATCTTTCCATAGCCAGTCAACAGGCGTATCGCTTTTCCATTGCCTATGGATTGTGGTGTGAGCTTGTGAAAAAGCCTCAACCATGCACCTGCAAGCTTCGGCAAAGTTCATGGAAAAGCCCGGATCATTGGATTGATAGCCCGAAATTGCCGGACGCAGCTCGGCATAAAGAATGCCCTGCCGTACAAAATCCCACACAACCTGCTGGGCAAACAGGTGTATTAAATATCCGTGCTTCAAATGCGCTGCCCCGGAATACTCGCATCCTTCAAGGTAGTCTTTCAAATTACTACACCTGGTTCCCGAAGCCATGAGATAGCCGATTCGGTCTTCGTAATATTCCGGGACCTGCTCCAGAAGGTCGGCGTCATCCAGCAGCCCCTGGAGTTTTTTGCTGCGCCCGCCAAGGGAGGAATGGCATCTTGGGAAGTTACCATTTCTACACGATTCTAAAAGCCTCCTGATCTCATTCAGGTCATTAATTATTTGGTTGTCTTCGTGGTTAAAGTCATTTGAGCTTGGCCAGGCAGACAGGTCTATGTTTACAATATCACCATCTGTTTTTTGAAAGTAAATTTTGCTCTCTTTATATTTTTTGGCAAGCCATAAAATAAATACCTGTGTTGCGTCATCATCATTAATATCACATGGTGTTTCTGTACTATAATTATTTTTATTAATATCTAATATATTACAATATGTTAAACCTTTTAAACCAGTTGAATGCTTTATGGCGAATAAAAACAGACTCAAATCCTGCTTCTCTTTCAGGCATTCATTTAATTTTTGATTATCATAATAATCAGGAACATTTAGCGATCTGTAAAGGGCTGACCTCAAGGCATCATATTTATCACCGGTATTGTGTTCCGAACCTACAATTTTACGGATTTTATTGGCAACTTTGCTTACAATGAATTGGTTATCAGAATATGGCAAGGAATAATCGCCGTAAAGTAGGGGCTGAATATCAGGAATCAATTGAACATTAAAACAAGCTCCTTGCTTTCCCCATGTGTTAAGACGACACCAGAAATCAATTACGCCCTTCATTTTTTTCGATATTCTTTCACCGTGCTTATCCCCGTGGCGTGAAAGCATAA
>CAZFOI010000412.1:0-2086 GCA_964520605.1 uncultured Bacteroidales bacterium | reverse complement strand
TGGAAAGAAAAGAATTACCGATGTGATGGTAGACTGGAAACAAACCCAGGGTTTCCTGTATCAGTTTTCCGGATCAAAGAAACTCAAAATGAGTGATTTTGGCATTGATCCGCCTTCGCCTGCACTGGGACTCGTAAGGGTACACGACGAGATAGAAATCCGCTTCAATCTCCTGATCGAAGCCGGACAAATTGCAGAGATTCCCCGCTAATCAGCTCAGCTTCTTTTTAACAGGGTCCTTGCCTGTCCATCCATTGAGGTAGGAAAGCAGGATAAAGAACAGGATAATGCCTGCGGCTCCTGCCATGGACCACCACAAGCCAAAGCGCATCAGGATAAAGGGCGCGGTGGCTGTAATTAGCCCCCCGCCAAGGAAGGGTTCGTAGAGCATTTGCTTGAACCCGAAAGCCTGGGCCGTGTCGGTGCGGTAGTTCGGGTCTACCAGCCTGAGCAGCAGCAGCCCTATGGCCGTTACCCCGCTTTGCATGCCGTATTCGGTAACCCCGCGTTCCAGCCAGTTGTAGGGGAACATCCTGGGGGCCAGGTATATCAGGCAGAAAAACAGCCAGGCGACCCCCACCACCATCAGGATAAGGAAAGGCCAGAGGTTTTCTACGAACAAATCCAGACGGATGGAAGCAATGGCGGCCACCACCAGCACATCCAGGGAAAGCCCGAGTATGCGCTCAAAGGTATCCCTGTCATAATACTGGCTGAGCTTTGCCGGTTTGGAAATGATCTGAACAATCATGCCACCGACCATGGCCAGTGGAAACAATGGAAAGCCATTCAGTATGGGATGAATCTGTTTTACTCCGGCCAGCATCAACCAGCCAAATAAAATGGCCAGACCCACAATGGCAAAATGAAAGGCCAAGGGCTCAATGGATTCTGATGCCACCGTTGCCCGGGAGGATACATAGCGGTTTTCCTCGGGGATCAGGCCCACCTTTTTGTACTCGGGAATGCCCTTGGTTTTATCCAGGTTCACGCAATAGCCTTTTCTTATGGCGATGTTGATGTAAAATACCCCACCCACCACGGCAATGATGATCCCCACGGTGGCCGACATCTGGGCCAGGGCAGATCCTGCCGGCCAGCCCAGATCGGTGAAGACCTGATGCATGCCTGCGGCAGTGCCATGGCCTCCGGCAAAACCGATTTCAAGAATGGTGGCAAATATGGGCGGCACGTCGAACAGGGGAACCAGAATCAGGGCCGTAACCAGCATGGCAAAAAAGTATTGACCGGTGCCGGCCACAAAACCAAAGCACAGCTGGCTGCCTCCCTGAGACCACATGGTCTTCACTCCGGGGATGGCAACACCCAGAAACAGGGTGGCAAAAACAATGTTTATGAGCAGACCCGGGATCTGCCTCCAGCTGCCCATGATGAATTCCGGAATCACATCGAGCATGTAGGGCCCCAGAAACAGGGCAAGAAAGCCGCCAATGATGGAGGCAGGAAGAAAGATGCGCTGGAACAGCTTCACTTTTACGCGGAGGAACTTTCCAAGCAACAAAAACAGCAGCAGAATACACAGACTGAAAAAAACCCCGGTTAATCCTTCCATGGTAAGTCAGATGTTAGATGTTAGTTTTTGGGATGCCACCGGCAAAGTAAAGGATTTTTGGGTTATGCTTTACGGTCTAAAGCCTGAATCTGCAAGAAAAATGACCTGTTACAGAAAATTTTTGATGGATTGGGTTATGGCGTCGTATTCCAGCAGGAAGCCATCGTGGCCGTAGTCGGATGGGATGTTTACCAGCGTGCTGTGTCTGATGTAACCGGCAAGTTGCTGCTGTTCGCTTAAGGGGAAGAGTCCGTCTGACTGTATCCCGATGATCAGGCAGCGGGAATCAATCAGGCCAAGGGCGTTTTCCAGGCCATCGCGGCCACGGCCCAGATTGTGGGAGTCCTGGGCCCGGCTAAGGGTATAATAGGCATAGGGGCTGAAGCGATCGACCAGTTTTTTGCCCTGGTAGCGTTGGTAAGACGCTGCCCTGAACACCTCAGGAATTTCTTCTGAAGGCTCAGACTGGGTTTGGTTGTAGGCTTGATAGGAACGGTAGCTTAACAGGGCAAG
>CAZFOI010000411.1:0-2086 GCA_964520605.1 uncultured Bacteroidales bacterium | reverse complement strand
ATACCCTGTCCATTTCAGGAATAATCCCGGATTTTCAGGTAGTGCTTTCGGCATCGCTTGCGCTGGATGAAGTGGTTGTAGCAGGAAGAAGGCCGGGAGCCCATGTTTCCTCATTGGAGCCAATCCTTACCAGCGTAATTACTACTTCCGAATTGCAAAGGGCTGCCTGCTGCAACCTTAGCGAAGCTTTTGAAACAAATGCATCTATTGACGTGTCTTACAGCGATGCAGTTACAGGTGCCCAACAGATTCAGATGCTGGGACTGGCCGGTGTCTATAGCCAGATATTGACCGAAAATATGCCTACTGTCCGCGGACTGGGACAGCCTTTCGGCCTTGGTTTCATTCCAGGACCCTGGATGGAATCGATTCAGATCTCCAAGGGATCGGCCAGTGTGATCAATGGATATGAATCCATTACCGGTCAGATCAATGTGGAACTAAAAAAACCCGAGCAGGAGGAGCGCTTCCATTATAACTTTTATGCCAATGATTTTGGACGGTTTGAGAGTTCCGTAATTGCAGCTACTGACCTTGGACCTCAATGGAGCACCATGGTGCTGGCTCATGGTGAGTATATGGACAGGATCATTGACCATAACCACAACAGCTTTTTGGATCACCCCATGATGAAAAAGTTCAATGTTTTGAACCGTTACCGTTACGACAGACCCGGTGTAATGGAAAGCCAGTTTGGCTTCAGGGCCATGGGAGAACAAAGAGAAGGTGGACAGGCTGCGTTTTATCAGAATGGGAATGACTGGCGGTCTAATCCATATTATGGTTTTGGTGTGAACACCCGGCGTTACGAAGCCTTTGCCCGTACGGGATTTTTTTTCAGGGGCATGCCCGATGCCAGTCTGGGAACCCAGTTGGGCTTTTCCCATCATGGCATGGATTCATTTTACGGAAGGAAACCATATGAAGGCAGGCAGAATACGTTTTACGCCAATGTGCTTTTTGAAAACGCAATTGGATCCGGTGGACACAGGATTACTGGCGGAATCAGCTTCCTTTTTGACGATTACTCCGAGAGCCTGAATGATTCTCTTTTTGGCCGCAGGGAAGCTGTGCCCGGAATCTTTACCCAATACACCTGGACACCCTCCGAAAGCTTTACTTTTACAGGGGGTTTGAGGCTTGATGCCCACAATCTTTATGGAATGTTTGTCACCCCGAGATTTCATATCAGGTACAAGCTGGATGAGCACACAACCTTCAGGGCATCAGCCGGAAAGGGTTACAGGGTGCCCAATCTGATTGCAGAGAATACCGGATTGCTGGTTAGCAACCGCAACATACGCGTTTTGGAAGATATCCTGCCTGAGATTGCCTGGAATTTCGGAGGAAGCCTTACCAGGCACTTTATGCTGTTTGGCAATGATGCCAGTGTATCTGCAGAAGCATATACTACCAGGTTTGTTAACCAGTTGATTGCCGATGTGGATACAGACCATCAGAATGTTTTGTTTTACAATCTCGATGGTCAGTCCTTTGCCAACAATTATCAGTTGGAGTTTGGTATGGAACCCATACGTTTCCTGGATGTCAGGGCTGCGTTCCGCTATTCTGACGTTAAAACCACCATAATGGGGGATTTGGTTGATAAGCCCCTGCTTAATCGCTACAGGGGTTTGTTGTCTGCCTCATGGGCATCAAGGAGTAATAACTGGCAGCTTGATGCTACAGCCCAATTCAATGGTCCGGGGAGGATTCCTTCCACGGCAGATTTGCCGCATGCATTCCATCTGCCGGAAGAGTCGCCTGCTTATACCATATTGCTTGCTCAGCTTACCTACCGCTGGCGAGGTCTGGATGTTTATATAGGAGGAGAAAATCTTACCAATTTCCGTCAGGAACACCCGGTTATTGACCCGGGTAATCCTTTTGGAGAACACTTCGACGGATCCATGATCTGGGGGCCGGTAACAGGGAGGATGTTTTATCTTGGTATGCGGTTTTCGATTAACCGTTAACTGAGATGGGATTCAATAATAAACTACGGGCTGTATGGCCCGTTTTTTTATTTATTAAAGTGCCTGACCGAAAGAAAAAATGCTTTAATTAAAGGCTTGGGTTCTGATTA
>CAZFOI010000410.1:0-2095 GCA_964520605.1 uncultured Bacteroidales bacterium | reverse complement strand
CCACCACATCAATTTGTTCGGCATCTGTCAGCAAGTGAAAATCAGTCACTGCCGCATATTTTCCCGCAATAATCGCCTCATCAATCTCTTTGGCACTGTTGGCAACCACAACCTCACCCTGAGTCCGTCCAATGAGGAAAGAATTGCATGCCCGGTCGATATTGCGGCTTGCAACGGCTTTGACTTCGATACCTTGCATCATGCTCACTTCAGCCACAATATCCGTACCCATTTGACCTGCGCCAATTATACCTATACGCACTTTTTTCCCTTGAGCTGCATAATTTTTCAATTCTTCGTTGAGACCAATCATTTAACCTCTTCTATGGTTTAACCAACACTTTTAATGCCTTTTCGCTCGCTGCCGCTTCAAATGCCTGATCCACTTCTTCAAGCGGATAGATACAGGAAATAATATCATCTGCAGGAATAATTCCCCGCTGTAAAGCATCCAGGGCATACTGATGAAAAATTGGATGATATGAAAAAGATCCAATCACCTGCACCTCTCCATAATGAATTTTATTGCCATCCAGCAAAACCATATGATCTTTCTTCGGTAGACCGCCAAACAAGACCACTTTTCCACGCTTGCAAACGATCTCAACTGCCTGGGTTTGAGTGGCTGGCACCGGGTTGGCACAGATGACCACATCCGCACCAAGACCATCCGTATAGGAAAGCACTGCTTCTCCCAAGTCTTGAAGAAATGGATCAATCGTCAGTTCAGGTTCAAATGCTTTTGCTAGCTGGCGGCGAATTTCACTGGGTTCTGAAAGGATAACCTTGGCTCCATGAGAATGCGCGACAGCGGTATGCAGACACCCAATCGGACCCGCTCCAA
This sequence comes from uncultured Bacteroidales bacterium, assembly GCA_964520605.1. Lineage (GTDB taxonomy): Bacteria > Bacteroidota > Bacteroidia > Bacteroidales > UBA7960 > CAZFOI01. Next base: position 1,251 of record CAZFOI010000410.1, on the reverse strand, counting down.
TGATCACCACCACATCATGAACACCCGTCCCAATATGATTATGGCAGGCCAGCACAGAACTGCATGGTTCTGAAAGGGCAGCATGTTCAAAGGATAGGCCATCAGGAATTTTGTGCACCACGCCATATTTAAGCACTTCTTCACTGAGCAGTATTTTTTCAGCAAATCCACCCTGGTATCCCTGCGTAATCCCTAAAAAATGCAGTTGATCACAAAGATTAAATAATGACTGTTGACAGTAGTAACATTTACCGCAGTGAATATCAGGAGCAATAGCAATTCGATCACCCAAAGAATAATCTTTTAAATCTTCCCCAACCTGGCTGACAATCCCCGCCGCTTCATGTCCCGAGATAACCGGCCCTCCTTCTGGACCTTCTTTCCAGCGTCTTATATCCGAGCCGCACACACCACAGGCTTCGATATCTACCACAATATCTGCCGGACCTGGCTTTGGGTCTTCTATTTCGCGAAGTTCAAATTTCCTGCTGCCAACAAAAAATGCCCCTTTCATTTTTATCTCCTGTCTAATTATTCAGGTCTTTCAATTTTTTACCGACCGCACCGCCCGGGTGAGTCTCACCAAATTGTTCGAGGCTGTAACCACGCAGGTGAAGCAGTATCACACATAATGCATCACCCAATGCGGAATTGATTAACGAACTGCCCGTTGCCACCACACCGTGTGGATCTACATGCGTCGGAGCCACAACCTGTAAAACCACATCGCTTAATGCACCCAACTCGGATGCCGGCCTTTCAGTTATGGAAATGAGTTTGGCTCCCCGGCTCTTTGCCACTCTGGCAAGTTCTGTAACCTCCAAGGTTTGCCCGCCCTTGGAAAGTGCTATCAGCACATCATGCCTGGTTACAGCTCCAGACAAACCGTGCTGGCTGTCACCAGCGTCAATCAACAGAGCCGGTGTACCGCAGCAGCTTAGAAGATGAGCCAATCTTCTGGCAACCGCATGAGAAGTACCGGAGCCGGTGACAAGCACATGTCCTTCGCATCTCAGTAATAATTTAACGGCTTCCACAAACCGGTTATCCAGCTGGCCAAGAAGGCATAATATGCCTTCTGATTCCATTTGAATGACATCTTTGGCTTTTTTCAAAATTTCTTTATCGGTCATTTGCATCGACAGCCTCCTGGGGAACAATAAAAATACTCAACTGATTTCTTTATGTATTAGAAAAAACAATTTTGATGGAACCTGATTATGAATTTCATCGATTTTTGGTTTAATTATT
>CAZFOI010000409.1:0-2123 GCA_964520605.1 uncultured Bacteroidales bacterium | reverse complement strand
GTTGTGGGTGCTTTCCGCGATGAGGAAGTAGAATCCGTACTGGCCATCGATGATATTTTCAGGGTGTTATACGTGATGCCTGTTGGGATGTTAAGACCCTGATTTCCTTCCAAATGAAGACCATAAAAGAATTGTATAAGATTGGCAACGGACCTTCCAGCAGTCATACCATGGGTCCAAGAAGGGCAGCAGAACGATTCAGAAACAGATGGCCCGGGGCTGATCGCTATATGGTTAGACTTTATGGGAGTCTGGCAGCAACAGGTATCGGTCATCTTACAGATGTTATACTCATGGAGGCATTCCAGGGCAAATCCCTGGAACTGGTCTGGTTGCCCGAAAAGGAACTTCCGCTTCACCCAAATGGCATGGAGTTTGAAGCATTTTCAAATCAGGAACTCTTGGAAACCTGGAGGGTATACTCAATTGGAGGCGGAGCGCTAATGGAGGAAGGAGAAGCAGACAATCTGGAGGCAAATGTTTACAAACTCCATTCATTTGAAGATATTCTGAGCTGGTGCAATGAGCATTCCAAAAACATTTGGGAATATGTAGCCGAGAACGATCTTCCTGACTGTTTTGATTATCTTGAAGAGGTATGGAAGGTCATGAAGCAGTCAATTGAAAGAGGACTTGAAGCAGAAGGGCAATTGCCTGGCGGACTAAAGCTGGTAAGACGGGCACCCTCCTACTACATCAAGAGCCAGACTTTTGAGGGCATGCTTCGTCTAACAGGTCAAACCTTTGCCCGGGCGCTTGCAGTATCTGAAGAAAACGCTGCCGGTGGTCGCATCGTGACAGCCCCTACATGCGGTTCTGCCGGCACATTGCCTGCTTTGCTGTATACCCTTCAAAAAACCTATAATCTTTCCGAAACCCGGGTTCTCAGGGCACTGGCTACGGCCGGACTAATTGGCAATCTGGTTAGAACCAATGCGTCTATTTCGGGTGCTGAAGTGGGTTGCCAGGGAGAAATTGGTACCGCCTGCTCCATGGCAGCCGGAGCGGCCGTACAATTGCTGGGCGGATCACCTGCCCAGGTTGAGTATGCCGCTGAGATGGGCATGGAGCACCATCTGGGACTTACCTGTGATCCGGTTAACGGACTTGTTCAGATCCCATGCATCGAGCGCAATGCCATGGGTGCTGTCCGGGCCTGGGACTGTGCTGTATACGCACTGCTTTCTGATGGAACCCACCGTATTTCATTCGACGAGGTTATTCGTACCATGGCCAGAACAGGCAAAGACATGCCGGCATCATACAGAGAAACCAGCCGGGGTGGGCTGGCTTATGAATGGAATGGAAAAACAACGGATCAGAACCGGTAGGAAAGACCTGAATTCACCGAGAAAGTATATGGCCTGGCAGTAAAGCCTGCAATTCCATCTGCTCCTGAATCCATTACCGGAGTAAAGAAGTACCTGAAAGTGGGCTCTACAAAGACCCTCATGCGATGAGACACCGGAAGGCTTAATGCAAGGCCTCCAATGCCGCTAAAACCAAGGTCCCTCACCCCAAGAGTTTGCCCAACAGGGGACTCTGACTGCTGTGATACAAGATACACATTGTTCTCATATAAAAAGTTGGCAGCAACCCCCATTTTGAGTTGTACACCAGGAAGGCGATCAGCGATCATATAACGAACCGTCACCGGTACTTCAATATAACCGAAACTCTGTCTGAGACTGTTGCCTTGCATATCAAGGAGTTTTGGCTCAACCGGATAATCGAACGGGAGTTTTGTGTTGGAAACCTGAACCCTTGCAGCACTCTCATCGGAGAAATACAAGGAAGGGTTGTGTTGCATGAGAATCATGCCCATCGAGGTGGCAATACGTTGCGGATGCCCTGGCTCGTCCTTTGCATGCTCCGGATTGTAGAACGGACGGTTGTCAAAATACGACCACGCATTTACGTCTTTAATCATTTGCCCTGTTCTGACAATCCCAAGCCCGGATTCAACAATCCAGCGCCTTCCAATGCTTACAAATGCAGAAAAGCCATAATCCAGGTTAAACAGGCGATCTTCCAGCGACTCAAAGGGCAGGCCGGCCTGAGATGTTGAAGAAAATTGCCTGTAACTGTATTGGGGAGCTGCATAGGCTGTCAGTCCAAAACCG
>CAZFOI010000408.1:0-2128 GCA_964520605.1 uncultured Bacteroidales bacterium | reverse complement strand
TCTCAATGAGGTTGATGCAGGAGTTTGTTCTGTCTTGATATGAAGTTGCTTCATACGGAATTGTTCCAAAGTTTATGGTAAAAATACCGGAATTCTCAAAAATCAGACAAAAAATCACTAATTTGGCCAAAACACAAGGGTTTCGGCCGGGCGCAGCCCGGCCGGTCCTATCTGAATACCGGGCAAAATGGGCAGGGCATACCAATACGAATGCTGCGACTGCGGAATGGTTTATCCAAAGGAACCCACCATATACCTTTGCAAGGCATGCAGCTTAAAAAACACCAAAGACAAACCTCCGATGGGGGTGCTGCATGTAAGGTATGATTATGAAAGTCTCAGAAGGCTTCAAAAGAGTCCTCGGGCGCTTTACGGCATGCTGGAATCAGACCGCTTCTCGGCCCTGCTTCCGGTTTCTGCTTCTAACTGGCCAAAACTGAGAATCGGACAAACCCCGCTATATCAGTTAGAGGCTATTGACGGGCAGACACTGCCTTTTAAGCTGATGCTTAAGGACGACAGCCAAAACCCAAGCTATTCTCTCAAAGACAGGGCTTCCGGCCTGGTGGCGGCTTATGCCGCAGAAAGAGATTATCCTGTTATTGTGGCGGCTTCTACCGGGAATGCCGGGTCTTCGCTGGCTGCCATTTGTGCCTCCTCCGCTCGCAAGGCCGTCATCCTTTTGCCTGAGGCAGCGCCTGTTGCCAAACGCCTGCAGGCCTTCCTTTATGGGGCAAGGGTCATTCCCGTAATGGGCAATTACGATGATGCATTTGATCTGAGCGTCGCTGCCACAGAGGCTTTTGGATGGTATAACCGCAATACCGGGTATAATCCCCTTACCATTGAAGGGAAAAAAATCGTGGCTTTTGAAATGGCGGCCCAACTGGGATTCAAAGTCCCCGACCGTGTATTTGTGCCAACCGGCGATGGGGTTATACTGTCAGGGGTTTATAAAGGCTTTGAAGATCTTATGATGACCGGAATTACAGATCGAATGCCGGAGGTAGTTGCGGTTCAGGCCGACGGCAGCAACAACCTGGTTGCCAATCTTAAAAGGGAATCGTTTGTTGCCGGCAGGTCTAAGACCATAGCAGATTCCATTTCGGTTGATGTTCCAAGGAATTTTTATATGGCCCGCAAATATCTCAATGCCTATAATGGCAAAGGCATTACGGTGTCTGACCATGACATTCTGGACGCCATGGCAGTTTTGGCCAGGAATACCGGTCTGTTTGCCGAACCGGCTTCAGCCGCTGCATTCGCAGGACTTGTCAAATACAAGAATGAATCCGACATAGCACCCGGTTCTGTCAATATGGTGCTGTTAACCGGCAGCGGCCTGAAAGACACTGAGGCTGTTCGTCCGGTATTGAGCCACATTCGCCCCATCGAGCCTGACCCTGAAGCATTAATAAAGTATTTGGAACATGATCCGGTTTGAATTAAACAATAAGCAGGCATCCTATTCCGGAAATCCGCAGAGAAGCCTTTTGGATTTCCTGCGCAATGATCAGCACATAACTTCAGCCAATGATGGTTGCTCCGGTCAGGGAGCCTGTGGTGCCTGTACGGTTGAAATAAACGGGCAGGCAAAGCTTGGATGCCGCGTTAAAATGATTGACCTTCAGGGTGCCGTTGTATATACCACTGAAGGACTACCGGAAGACTTCCGGCAAATGATAGGAAAAATGTTCGCCGAGAAAGGAGCTGTCCAATGTGGTTTTTGCTCCCCGGGTTTTATCATGAGGGCCAGGGCACTTTTTCTGAAAAACACAAATCCCGGCAGGGAAGAAATCGTGAGGGCAGTTAATCCCAATATTTGCCGTTGTACCGGATATATCAAAATTGTTGATGCAATTGAAGCCGCATTCTCCGGTCTAAGGGGGGAGCAAACGGCTTTGCCGACCAAAGCATCCGGTGTGGGATCCTCACGGCCCAAGTATCTTGCTGAATCTATGGCCCTGGGCAGCCATCGGTATGTAAATGACATCTATGCAGATGACATGCTTTTCGGCGCTTTGTGCTTTAGCGAACATCCCCGGGCTCGTATACTTTCCATTGACATAAGTGAAGATTTGGCGAGCCCCGGTGTTAATCGCATCATTACCGCTGACGACATCCCCGG
>CAZFOI010000407.1:0-2133 GCA_964520605.1 uncultured Bacteroidales bacterium | reverse complement strand
CTTTTTGCATGCCATTATGGTTGTTGATTCGTTGGAGGCGATGCTGTATGCCTGCAAGCATCAACATAGAATTTGAAAAGGCATGGCTATATGACAGACGGGATGTATAAAGTCTGGCTGATGCTTTTGTATAATTAATAAGGGAGTCTGCAGATTTACCATAAAACGTGGTAAGATTGTCGGTGTCTAAAAGGTGGTTATGGAATTCTGCCGTCAGGTATCGATTCGCATCAGAATCGATGATATGCCGGTATCTGATGCTGTAATACCCTGAGAGGTTCAGGTCTTTTTCGGTTTTGTCTGCATTCCAAAGCAACTCTCTCTCCTTGCCCTGCCATAAGAATGAACGGCCGCCATGCTGATCGGAGAAGGGATTGACAAACCCGTAAATGCTGAGTTTTCCGCTTTTGCTGATTGAATAATCCAGCCCGGCATTGAATCGGTGGGACCAGGTTCTCTGGTCAATATTTTCTTTTAGCTCCAAATCGGGCCTCACATCACCAAAAAAACGCGAAAGGTTTTCCGTAAGACGGAAATGGCTCATGGAACCATTATAAGACACAAAAGCCCCAAAGGATGATTTGCTGTAGTGTAGGCTGGCTGAGGGAAAAGAGTAGGTCTGATTCAGCCTGGATGGTATTTCCGCGTGCAAATGCCCGAAAACAGCTCCTTGAAGATCCTTAAGGATGATGTCTATTACCAGGGCCGCATCCTGATCATACCTTGGGGTAAGATTCTCAGAAACCACCAGTCGTTCTATTCTTTCGGCCATGATTTGTTTGATGAAGTCCTGGTCTCTTTCTTCCCCGTTAACAAGAAAGACAATTTTTCCGCTTCCAAAATAACTCAGCTGTTTGTGAATATCCTGAAATACGCCGGGAATCATGCCCAATAAGTCTTCTGTTCTGTGAGCCGCCCTTAGCATGGCCTTGTTTACCATATAAATGGTATTGCCTCCTTCAGTCCGGGCCTTTATATGATCAGCTGAGATTATCACCCCCTGCAGGTCTGACGCATAAGGCTGCAGTATAACCTGAATGAATGCTTCTTTTCTCTCATCACGCAGAACGATCAGGGTGTCGCTTACATAACCCAGGGAACTAATTCGCAAAAGGAAGGCATCCTTTTCCTGGCAGGAAAAGGAAAATTGGCCTTCCTCTGTTGCCGTTGTGCCCCCAATAAGCCTGCTGTCTGATATGTTAAACAGCGCCAGATTAGCACAAGGAACAGGTGCTCCGCTTCCGGCTTCGATTACCACGCCTGAGAATTTTCCTTCTCCGGCATGGCCTGCCTTGTGCAAAAAGCATATCATAAACACCAATAAAAAAATACTTGTTATGGTTTTCAGAGGGAATGCATGGTTGTTCATACAGCCTTGTTTTGGGGTTCGACGCTGCAAAGAGAATGAACATGCTGATGCCCTGCAAATAAACGTTACAAACGGCTGGTTTTTGTTACCGATTGCATAGAACGCCCCCGGCAGCTGTTACCAGTGGCAATAATCTGTGATGAACGGTTAGTCTCGCTGCCTCAGAATTCTGGCGAATCCGGCAGCATTTCCCCTTGAAACGGGGATGCTTTTTTCTATTCCGCGGATACGAATGCTGTATCCCAGGGAATTTCCTTTGCAGGAAATCATGTGCCCGAGATTTGCAATGAAGGTCCTGTGGGTGCGAAAAACTCCCGGCAGGGAGCTTAGTTGTTCCGCTACGCTGTTAATGGTGGTTCTGATCATGACCTTTCGGATCTTCTCCTGGCCCTGCAGGTAAAAGACCACATAGTTTCCGTCAGATTCAGCATAAAGAAATTCTGAAAGTGAAAACTCCAGGTTCTCTTTTTTCAATTGAGAGTTGATGTTGATTCGCGGACTCTGAGCGGGAGCAGCGGGCTCCCCTGACTTATTGGGCATAGGGCTCCATGCCTGGTCTTTGTATAGCCAGAACCTCAGGTTTACCAATGTAAATGTGGCAAATGGAAGCATTACGGCCAGCAGGGTTTTTTGAATCGAGTTCAGCAAGGTGCCCAGGTTTAATCTGTTGGCCGGAGGTTCTACCAGGAAGGCTGTCAGATATACCGCTATCCCGGCAGCCATGATGCTGCCGGCAACAACAAGCAATTCCTTGCCTGAGGTCC
>CAZFOI010000406.1:0-2136 GCA_964520605.1 uncultured Bacteroidales bacterium | reverse complement strand
GGACAAGGCCAGGGTAGCTGCAGAATTAGAGGTTTACAATGGCATCAAAAAAGAAGTTAGCCTTGAAGCGGGTGTTCATTATACCAACATAACCCCCATCTCCCGGATGGCCATTGACAACCAGTCGCTATTAGCAAACGACGGCCTCCATCCCTCCGGACAGATGTACACCCTATGGGTAAACCATATGCTGCCCATGGTTAAAACAGCACTCAGTAAATAAATCAGGCGGCCCGGAAGCCGGGCCGCCTGATTATTCTTTCTCGGATCTGCAGGGACAAATTGCGCTAATCTACCCGCCCGGGATAAACCTTCAGTGCTTCTTCAATGCAACGCATGGCCTTTTTCAGATCTTCCACATTCAACACATAAGAGATCCTGACCTCATTCCTGCCCGCTCCCGGGGTAGAATAAAATCCGGTTGCCGGAGCCAGCATCACGGTCTGGTTTTCAAACGAAAAGGACTCAAGCAACCACTGGCAGAAACGATCGCTGTCATCAATGGGCAGACGGGCTGTTACATAGAATGCACCCTTGGGGTTGGGACAAAGCACCCCCTCTATCTTGTTCAGTTCCGTAACCACGGTATTTCTTCGCGCCACATACTCCTCAATCACTTCAGTAAAATAGGAATCGGGGGTGGCAGCAGCAGCCTCAGCTGCAAACTGTCCCAGAGATGGAGGGCTCAACCGTGCCTGGGCAAATTTCATGGCGGTTTTCATCACCTCCTTGTTTCTGGAGACCATGGCGCCCACCCTGATACCGCACGCACTATAACGCTTGCTCACGGAATCGAACAGCACCACATGGTTTTCAAGGCCCTCCAGGTTCATGACAGAAAAATGCGTCGTTCCATCATAACAGAACTCGCGGTATACTTCATCGGCAAACAGGAACAAATCGTATTTCAGAACAATCTGCCTGAGCACTTCCAATTCCTCTCGGGAATAAAGATACCCGGTGGGGTTATTGGGATTGCAAATCATTATGGCTTTGGTTGCCGGAGTAATGGCCTTTTCGAACTCGGCAATGGGAGGAAGTGCAAATCCGGTCTCAATTGAAGAGATAATGGGTTTTACCCTGACCCCTGCACTGATGGCGAAGCCGTTGTAGTTCGCATAGAATGGCTCGGGAATAATGATCTCATCGCCCGGGTTCAGGCAGGTTTGCACGGCAAACAGAATGGCCTCAGATGCGCCCGCACCTACAATGATATCGTCTGGCGTAACGGATATTCCGTGCTTGGAATAATATTCACAAAGCTTCTGACGATAAGACAGTATTCCTGCTGAAGGGCTGTACTGAATCACCTTCACGTCAAGCTTGTGCATGGCATCAATCATGGATTGAGGAGTAGGAATATCCGGCTGTCCGATATTCAGGTGAAATACTTTTGTTCCTCGTTTTTTCGCCTGATCGGCATAAGGAACGAGTTTCCTGATTGGAGATTCGGGCATTGAGCGCCCCTTTTCTGAAATATTGGGCATGATGAGATGTATTTAGTCGGGCATTATTCTTTTGAAATATGCCCTGATTTTTCGGGGCAAAGTTGGAAAATATTTGGTCATTTTCCTAACATTATTTAAGGTCTACCATACCCGTTACCGGGATTATGATATCCTTCTGCCAGGCATTGGTGTGTATGATGATGTTCCGATTGAATCTCCCTGGCCGGTTTGTATCAAATCGAAACACAATCTCAGCTGTTTCTCCTTTCGGTATTGGATTGGTTGGCCAGGTGGCAATCATCAGTCCACAGGAGCTGCGTACCCTGGCAATTACCATATCAGGTTCGCCCAGATTGGTGATTTTAAGACTCCCGCGCATCTGGTCACCGGTAGTGGCATGACCCATGTTTAAGGTATCCATGGCAAGGTCTGCCCAGGGATAATTGCTTAGTATCTGCTGCTTATTTTGTGTATCCTGAGCCAATCCGGTAAAGCAATGTCCTGATAAAAACAAAAGGAGCAATAAAAATTTACAACTACTGAATGTATTCATGGTCATTTCTGCTTAGCCTGTTGCATAAAAACACACCGGTATAGGAGTCCCGGCATTCCAGAAGGGCTTCCGGCGTGCCTTCAAATACCAGGTGCCCCCCCTTTTCTCCTCCTTCTGGTCCAAGGTCAATAACCC
>CAZFOI010000405.1:0-2147 GCA_964520605.1 uncultured Bacteroidales bacterium | reverse complement strand
GGGTCATTTTCAGGCAGCGGAAGATAGGCAATCTTTGATGAAGAACCCGTTAGCTCAATGACCATTTTCGCCAGGTTCAGTATGGTAAACTCATTTTCGTTGCCAATATTCACCGGGCCGGTAACCCCATCGGGCGTATCCATGAACAGGACCATGCCCCTGATCAAATCATCCACGTATTGAAAACTGCGGGTTTGCGAACCATCCCCATAAATGGTGATGTCTTTATTCTGAAGGGCCTGTACAATAAAATTGGAGACTACCCGCCCATCGTCGGGTTGCATTCTGGGTCCGTAGGTGTTAAAAATCCTGACAATTTTAATGCGCACCTTGTTCTGGTTGTGGTAATCCATGAATAAGGTTTCTGCACAGCGCTTGCCTTCATCATAACAGGAACGGATGCCAACCGGATTCACATTTCCCCAATAACTCTCCTTTTGCGGATGCTCAATGGGATCCCCATATACTTCGCTGGTAGAGGCCTGAAGCACCTTAGCCCGAATGCGCTTGGCCAGGCCCAGCATATTGATGGCGCCCATTACCGAGGTCTTCACGGTCTTGATCGGATTATACTGATAATACACCGGAGAAGCCGGACAGGCCAGGTTGTATATTTCATCCACCTCCACAAACAAGGGATGAATGACATCATGACGGATCAATTCAAAATACGGATGATCGAGCAGATGGATGATGTTGGCCTTGGAACCGGTAAAAAAATTGTCAACGCATATAACCTCATTCCCCTTGTTCAGAAAATATTCGCACAAATGCGAGCCTATAAAACCCGCACCACCGGTAATCAGAATTTTTTTCATCAAGCGATCCTTTCCCTTTTATATCCTGCGTCCAATTCCATAATACGTAAAACCAGCCACTGTGGCCTCAAGCGGGTCAAAAATATTCCGGCCGTCGAAAATCACCTTCTGTTTCATTAATTTGGACAGCACCGTATAGTTGATTATACGGAATTCGTTCCACTCAGTTACCAGTATCAATGCATCCGCGTCCACCGCAGCCTCATACATATCCTTTGCATACCCTATGCTTTCTTTCAGGTAATGCCTTTTTGATTCGTTCATGGCCACCGGATCATAGGCAGTAATCTCAGCCCCGGCTTTCATAAGGTCTTCAACAATGGTGAGGGCAGGCGCTTCCCGCATATCATCCGTACCGGGCTTAAACGACAATCCCCACAGGGCAATCTTTTTTCCGGCAAGGTCTCCTTTAAAATGCTGCAATACTTTTCGGGTAATCACATGTTTCTGATCGTCATTGACATTTTCCACCGCTTCCAATATCCTCAGATCGTATCCAAAATCTTTTGCCGTTTTAATCAGGGCTTTAACATCCTTTGGAAAGCATGAGCCACCGTAACCAACGCCCGGATAGATAAATCTGGGCCCTATGCGCGGGTCACTTCCAATACCTTTTCTTACATGGTTGATGTCGGCACCTACGATTTCACAAAGATTGGCAATGTCATTAATGAAGCTGATCTTGGTTGCCAACATGGCATTGGCAGCATACTTGGTAAGTTCTGATGAGGCAATGTCCATAAAGATCAGCGGATGCCCGTTCAGCAAAAACGGCTTGTATAGCCTTTCCAGGACCTTTTGAGCCCTTTCAGACTCTACACCTGCCACGATCCGGTCAGGCTTCATGAAATCATCTACCGCATTGCCCTCCTTGAGGAACTCCGGATTAGAGGCAACATCAAATGTCAGGTCTACCTGCCTTTTATCCAGTTCCTGTTGAATGGCCTGTTTCACCAATGCTGCGGTGCCAACGGGAACCGTGCTTTTTGTTACTACCACCGTATAATGCGTCAGATTGCGGCCAACTTCGCGGGCAACCGCAAGCACGTGATTGAGATCGGCACTGCCGTCTTCCCCGGGAGGAGTTCCCACTGCAATGAAAACCACATCGCTCTCATTCAAAACATCTGCCAGAGAAGTGGTAAAAAACAGCCGGCCTTTCTGCACATTGCGCTCCACAATTTCGTCCAGGCCGGGTTCGTAAATTGGCAACACCCCCTGGTGAAGCTTGTCAATTTTCTCCTGATCAATATCTACGCAATACACCTGTGCCCCTGTTTCGGCAAGGCAGCTTCCTGTTACCAGGCCAACATAGCCTGTTCCCACAAC
>CAZFOI010000404.1:0-2148 GCA_964520605.1 uncultured Bacteroidales bacterium | reverse complement strand
GATGGCTGTCCATGATTTTCATGCCGGCTTTGCGGGCCGATTCCAGCAATTTGATTCCCATGAGTGCATCAAGCCCTTTCCCGCGGTGGGATGGTTTTATGGCACCAAGAAGCATGGTAAGCAGGCGGGTTCGCCTGCTCTCAATGAGAATCGGAATCCACCCTATGGGAAACAGCCTTCCCCTGGCGCGACGGATGCCGGCACTAAGCTCAGGCATGCTGATCAAAAAAGCCAGCACCTGGTTTTCCCTGTTGGTAATCAGTTTGATGAACCTGGGATTAAGAACCGGGAGGTAGCGATCAGCAAACTCGTACATTTCATCCCGGGTAACCGGCATAAATCCGTAAATGTGTCGGTAGGTTTCGTTGATGAGTTCAAAGATGGGCACAATCCAGGGCTTCAGCGCTTTTCTGGTGGTGAACTCATGCATAATCAGGTCGTCTCTCTGTATGGCCCGCTGATAAACTTTTTGCAAAAACTCAGGGATTTCCTCAGGAATATCCACTTTGTAGCAGACCAGATCTACCTCCTTTTTGTATCCCAAACCTGCAAGAAAGTCGTTCATCCAGGGAAAGTTGAAATTGGTTGCTATCAGGGGCTCTTCATCAAAGCCCTCAATCAGCATGCCCTGGGGGTCTTTGTCTGAGAAACCCAGTGGGCCAACCAGCCTGGTCATCCCTTTTGATAGGGCCCATTGTTCTATGGCAGCCAGAAGTGCCCGGGCTATGTCCGGATCCTGATAGCACTCCAGAAAGCAAAATCTTGCATTTTTCTCATGGTGGGTGGCATTGTAGGCCGGATTGATAATACCCATGATTCTTCCCACAGCCCTGCCTTCCCTGTAGGCCAGGGCCAGGATGGCATCGTTGCTGTTAAAGAATTTGTTTTTGCTTCTGTCGAAATAGGCCCATTCATCGGTATAAAGCGGATGCACCCAGTTTTTGTGCCCTTGGTGAATTTTCTCCGGAAGATAGATAAAGGCTTTCAGCTCATTCCGGTTGTCAACCTCCCTTATGGTTATGGACATGACGAAAAATTTTGAACTGCAATATATGCAAAGATTCATTACAATCGCCAGGGGCAGATTTTGCGGCTTCGGCAGCCTGCCAATGAATATTTGATTGATTCATGGATAAAAACAATGGGGTAAGGGTTAAAAACCCGGTGATTTTCGGTTTAATTGTTTTACTTTTGGAAATTATCCTGCCCGGGCTTGCCCTGGCCAGTAATTGAATGTCATGAGAATACGATTTATCCCCGGCCTTATTTGGCTGATGCTCTTTTCTTTCCCGCTTTTTGGCCAGTTGAACACGGGAGGAACGCCTCCTTCATGGGCAATTGATGCCCTTATGACTGATTATATAAGTATGCCTGTGGTTGATGCCGACCGGCTGATGTCAGAAGACCGTGTGCTTGACACCATGACTGAAATGCCCTGGCGTTTTGGAGAGAACATCCCGGTGGCTCTGAATCCCGATAATTCGGGCAATTGGACCGAGCTGCCCGGAGGTGGGAGAATCTGGCAGATTGGGATACATTCTGAAGGGGCCCTTAGTTTGAACCTTACATTTGGAAGATACCGGCTTCCCCGTGGAGCGGAATTGTTTGTTTATGCTGCAGACCGCAGCCGGATACTGGGTGCATTTACCCATATGAATAACCAGCAGGATGGGGCGTTTGCCACCACCCTGCTTCCGGCCTCGTCCATAGTGGTGGAATATTATGAGCCTGCCGGATCAGAGTTTCCCGGAGAACTTGAGATCAATACGGTTACCCATGGTTACCGGGATGCTTTTTCCTATGCCAAGGCATTTGGTCAGGCCGGTTGGTGTAATGTGAATGTGGCCTGCGACATTGCCCTGCCATGGCAGGATCAGATCGATGCCGTGGTCATGCTGGTGGTAGGCAGCAACGGGTTTTGCACCGGGGCTTTGGTTAATAACACCAGCTTTGATGGCCGCCCCCTTGTGCTTTCTGCCAATCATTGTCTACGCGATGCGTCAACGGTGGTTTTCTGGTTTAACTGGCAGAGTGCCGCTTGTGCCAACCCCTCGGTGTCTCCGCCCCATGACGCCCTCAGCGGCGCCGTTACCCTGGCCCGTTCCTCTCTTACCGATTTTTGGTTGTTGGAATTAAACCATGAGATGC
>CAZFOI010000403.1:0-2149 GCA_964520605.1 uncultured Bacteroidales bacterium | reverse complement strand
AACAACATCTACAGGCACCCTTCGCCTATACATACCGGAGGTGTCTGCCGTAGCAACCAGGTCATACAGGGATGTTCGCAAGCGATACAGGGCCCTTAAATTAATGTCGGCTTCATTGGGATCTCCACTCCATCGAATGGTCCCCCCCTGCTCTATCCTGAATCGCTTGTTAACGGGATTGAGCATGGTAAACAAATAGTCTCCCTCCTGAATGATGTACTCTCCGTACATATTAAACACTCCGGCGGAGGTAATCTCAAGTTTAAGGTCTCCGTTTCCCCTTCCCCTTATAACATCCCCGATCTGGGAATCAAAAATTAGTTGAACCTCGGCATCAGGGGTAACCTCCAAATCAAAGTTCAGCGTAAGACCCGAGATGGTTGGCAAGGCGGCTGCCATGCTCTCAGCAATAGCATCAGGAACCACAAAACTGATGAAGTTTCTCTCTGCAACTTCGCCCTGAAACACCAAAGGCAAAAACACCTGTGTTCCCCTGTTGGTTCGTGCGGAAATATTCATTACGATGTCATTCTCCGGGCCGAAAATATGGATAAGACCTGTGGCAAAAGCCCTTCCATAATACAATTCGCTGTGACGGGAATTGGTGTTCAGCACAATCATTCTTTCGGGTCTTATGTTGATGTCTATCTCAAAATCAGTGAAATTGTCATGCCAGATCATGCCATTGGCAAGTCCGGAATTCCCCAGTGTATCGACCAGGACAAGATTGCTGAATCTGAAATAATTAGGCCCGATATCAACCCGGTGATTGAACCGGTAACTGGTATTGAGAAAGCCAATGGAGAAACCGGCATCTCCGGATTGCACCGTGCCTGACAAGCCGGGTTTGGCCAGTGGGCCTTCCAGCCTTAGCTGGCCAGAAGCCATTCCGTGAAAGTTCTGGGCAAAAAGATCAAGGTACCTTGCCCATATGTCCAGGGTAAGCCTGTCTGCAAAAATATCAATATCAAAATTGTCTGTTTCACTTTCAGGGTAATAGTATCCGGAGGCAAGAAAGGGGCGGTGCGGGCTCGCCCCGGTATCATCCAATATCTCAGCATCAATACGAAAACCCTTGCGCGCAGCATCCCAAACCGATTGGATGTTCATGTCCCCCAAATGCACATGGTTGAATGCGAAGCCGTCAATCCTGATCCCTGCATCAATACCAAAAGGCTGATGAACTGCCGTGAAAGACAAAGACCCGTTAAGCACGCCATCGAAATCCATGCCCTTCACCTTGACAATAGGTGAAAGATTTTTGAAATTGAAATTATTAAACGTTACCCGCATGCGGTCTGTCGGATGCGGTCCAAGAACACCCTCAAGCCGCATGAGCTGGCCACGGGTATAGAAGCTGAGATTTTCAACCTCAATTCTTTCCGGGCCTATCAATATGCGATTCCCGGGATTAAACCGCCACTGGTTATCGTTCACCTGGGCAAATGAAGGCAGGAATCGAATGGCAACCGTTTTCCGGTCAATAAAGCGTGCAATGCCTTCAATGTGCCCCTCGCTTTTCACACTTGGAAGATCTGTATTCCAATTGGCACTGTATATCAAAGAATCAGCTGCAAAGTATCCCTGTAAAAGAAAGCGATCAGCAAAAAGACTGTCAGAAATCATCAGTCTGTCTGAAGTACTGGCTACCTGGAAACCCTGACGCATGCGCAATCCTTCCAGGTTCCAGTTTATAAAGCGGTTGCCAAACAAATCAAGGACATCGGAATGGCCTTCAATGGTAAGGTCTTGTGTGGCAGAATCAAAACAAAAACGAATGGCTGAATTGTCAGCCAGTTCTATAAACGGGAAAAATAAGCGGGTAATGGTTGCCGTATGCTTGAACCAGACATCCAAAATAAAATTCTGGTTGATGTCACCATTTTGTATCCCGGGTGCCGGGCCATTGTCCTTATAAAATGATGGGATAAAATTGGCAAGGAATTCTTTGATTGAGCGGCCAAACCATTCATAATGCAAATCCCCAACCAGGTCAGCATCGATGTATTCGGAACGAAGCATCAGATGCTTTTCATTATAATCCGGGTTGATGCTGTTCTCCAGAGACAACCGGCTGGTAGAATAAACCGCAGGCAGCCTGCCTTCTTCGAGCAGAAAATGCTCCTCATAAACTATGTCGCTCAACAGG
>CAZFOI010000402.1:0-2168 GCA_964520605.1 uncultured Bacteroidales bacterium | reverse complement strand
TGCGAATATCCCTGTACGACCTGGTCGCTACGGCAGACACCTCCGGTATGTATAGGCGAAGGGTGCCTGTAGATGTTGTTCTCATTCTCAGAGACAACCTGTTTAATCCCAATATCAGTTTTGATATTCAGTTGCCCGGCGGTGACGAAAACACCCGGGAACTTCTTGAGAGGCTGGTGGCTACAGAGCAGGAAATGAACCGTCAGGTTTTTTCTCTTTTGGTACTTACCCGTTTCATGCCTTCTTCTGCTGATCAGTACAATATGGCCCTGGGGTATGGAGTGGGAAGCACCTCTTTTGAGTTCCTGTCTAACCAGGTAAGCAACTGGTTGTCTCAGATTAGTTCCGATCTGGATATTGGCATCAATTACCGGCCGGGCGATGAAATAAGCAGCCAGGAGTGGGAATTGGCGCTTTCGACGCAGTTGTTTAACGACAGGGTGCTGATAGATGGTAACCTTGGAGTGGCCGGTCCCAACCCTGCCCTGCAGCAGAGGGCCAGCAGCATTATTGGTGATGTTAATGTAGAGGTTAAACTCACTCCCGAGGGACGTTTCTGTATCAAAGCATTTAACAGGTCGAATGCCTTTGATGTAATGAATTATGCCTCACCCTACACCCAGGGAGTGGGTCTGTTTTACAGACGTGAGTTTGATTCCTTGTCGGAATTGTTTCGAAGGCGCATCAGGGAGCCGGCAATTCCCAACTAAAGAAGGTGTCCCAGCTTCTTTCTTTTGGTATCAAGATAAACCCTGCAATGTTCTGAAGTGGGCACAATAATGGGAATATTTTGAGAAATCTCAATCCCATAGCCCGTGAGTCCTGCCTTTTTGGTAGGATTGTTGGTGATCAGCCTGATCTTTTTTACTCCCAAATCCCTAAGGATTTGCGCGCCAATGCCGTAATCTCTCTCATCAGCCTTAAACCCCAGTTCAATATTGGCTTCGACGGTGTCGAGCCCCTGCTCCTGAAGATGATAGGCCTTGAGTTTGTTAATCAATCCGATTCCCCTTCCTTCCTGGTTCATGTAAAGCACAATGCCTTTGCCTTCGTCTTCTACCATCTGCATGGCTTTATGGAGCTGGCTTCCGCAGTCGCATTTGCATGAACCAAAAATATCCCCGGTAACACAGGATGAGTGAACCCTCACCAGTACTTCTTCCTCCGGCTGCCAGTTGCCTTTAATCAGGGCAAGGTGCAGCTTGTCATTGGTGGTCTGACGGTAGGCAGTAAGTTTGAAATGCCCCCATTCGGTTGGAAGATCAACGGTTATTTCCTTGGCTATCAAGCTTTCATTCCGAATGCGGTAGGCAATCAGGTCTTCAATCGAGATGAGTTTCAGAGAAAACCTTGCGGCAATCTCAAACAATTCAGGAAGTCTTGCCATAGAGCCATCTTCATTCATAATCTCTACCAGTACTGCAGCAGGTTGCAAGCCTGCAAGCCTGGCAAGGTCAATGGCAGCTTCAGTATGTCCTGCACGTTGCAAAACCCCTCCCTCTCTGGCTCTCAAAGGAAATATATGCCCCGGCCTTCCAAGGTCTTCGGGTTTTGTCTCCATATTGGCAAGGGCTTTGACCGTCTTCGCCCTGTCTGTTGCGCTGATTCCCGTGGTACATCCATGCCCCCTTAAGTCAATTGAGACAGTAAACGGAGTGTCATGCAGGGAGGTGTTTTGAGGTACCATTAAATCCAGGTTCAATTGTTCACAACGCTGACGGGTAATTGGGGCACAAATCAGCCCACGGCCGAACTTGGCCATAAAATTGATGATTTCGGGTGTGATGGTTTCTGCTGCAGCGATAAAATCGCCTTCATTTTCCCGATGCTCATCATCTACCACGATTACTACCTTTCCGGCACGAATGTCGGCGATGGCTTCTTCTATTGTATCCAGTTTGTATTGCATGATATGATGGTCAGTGCGAGGTTCCCTCTTCATTGCGGAGGGCACGAAGCAGTATTTGGGTGGCTGCATCCCAGCCATAGTTATCGTTTACAAATTGATGTCCGGCAAGCCCAAGTCTCTTTTGTTTTTCCGGATCACGGAGCAAAGATAATATATGTTGCGCATACTCCGGGGGGGTATTTGCCAGTAAAATCTGATCTCCGTTGGTTGCGCGTATTCCCTGGTTTGCAAGTAAGGAGCATATGCAGGGTTTGCGCAT
>CAZFOI010000401.1:0-2173 GCA_964520605.1 uncultured Bacteroidales bacterium | reverse complement strand
TGCCATAAGCTATGTTTTCGGTCCGGGAAAAACCTTTGTTGCCCTGTGCAATACTGTACATGTTCTTCAGGACAACTGGCCGATAGAAATGATCGGACTGATAGGTCAGGGCGTGAGAATCGGCAATTGGGCCCGTCACATTCATTACCTGGAAAACCACATTATAGGTGATCCCACCCATTACTTTGATTCAGCATCGCGCAAAGACTGGAACCGTTTAATGGTGCATAAAAAGAACCATGTAAAAACATGGATCAGGGAAATGGAAAATCCAGATCCCGACATTCAGGCCCTGGCCCTTACCATGCTTTACAACAATAAGCTGGACGGATTACCGGAAATGCTGTTGAAAAAAATGGAATCATCACCCTATGGCAGCGTAAGGATGCAGTCTCTAAGCCTCTTAAGGCAATACAATGATCAACATTATATTGAGGCACTTAAACTGGCCACGGTTGATCCCTATGAATTGATCAGAAGAATTGCCGTACGCTGGATAGGCGACAGTGGCAGCGAAGAATTGCTTCCTGCACTTGTAGGCGTTAAATTCTCCGACAGACATTCTAAAAGGGTGTTGTTCAATGCCAGAAATTCTTTTGCCTTTATGCCGCCCGATGCAACCAGGGTTGAGATGGAGAAGCAATTCTCAGCATCAACCTTATATCATAAGGAAGATATTGAAGGCCGACTGATGGGCATGGCTAGATCGCGTATACTTTCGGAACTCGATGTGGTTATGGATCCATCGGCTGAAGTCAGGCGCCGGGTATCAGAAATCAGGACACTGAGAAATTACACCTATCACTTTCATGTGCCAGATTATGTGAAAATTGTTTCCAATTCAAGGGAAAATAAAGAAGTACGCCTGGCTATGATTGAAGCGCTTGGCTGGTTCACCCATTCATTTAACAAGCACCTGATTGAAGCGGCTTGCAGGCAGATTGTCGACAATGAACTTGAAGACGGTGATATTCGATATGAAGCAAGAAAGACCCTGAACCGTCTGAATACTCTTTAATGCACTTCATGTTCTGTTTACCATAAATACCAAGAGGGAAGCAGCGGGTTTTGCTGCTTCCCGTTTTATTACGACACACTCAGCATCAAGAAAAAACCATTATGTCAAAGCCATATATAACCAATAGCAAAAGCCCTGCCGCAAGAGTCTGTTTCCTGATTCTGTTCATATTTGCTTCCCTGACTTTACAGGGTGCCGTAGAAATTATTCCTCCGGCTCGGATGCACCTGAGGTCGGTTGCCATTATCATAGACCGCAACAGTTTTGAGCATACCACTCCTGCTGTTATGGCGTATAAAAACATGCTTGAGGCAGAAGGCCTGTCAGCCTATGTGGTAATTGCCCATTGGGATAACCCAGGCCAGGTAAGGAATGAAATAATCGGATTGTATGGCAAACAGCCCCGACTGGAAGGTGTGGTCCTCATCGGTGATATTCCGGTGGCCATGATCCGGCAAGGTCAACACATGACCACCGCATTCAAAATGAACGAGGAAACTTTTCCACGCGTGCAGTCCTCTGTTGCCTCAGACCGGTTCTATGATGATCTTGACCTGGTTTTTGAATACATAGGCCAGGACGAAGAGCACACCCTTTGGCATTATTATAATCTTGCTGCAGATTCTCCCCAGCATATCAGCTCAGACATATACTCGGGCCGCATCATGCCTTTAAAAAACGGGAAGGATCCTTACCTGCAAATCAACAATTATCTGGAAAAGGTGGTAAGATTGCGCAGGGAAACCAATCCGGTAGACCATGTGTTTTCCTTCCTGGGTTACGCATCCAACTCCGAATGTATGATTGCCTGGGCTTCAGACAAGATAGCGCTCAGCCAGCAATTTCTCCAGACCAATCAGCACGGCAATTCCCTCAGGTATATGAGTTTTGGGATGTCGCCTGATATCAAGGACTATGTAATGAATGAACTGCAAAGAAATGAGTTGGATATTGCTCTTATGCACAAACACGGAAGCATTGGCATACAACATCTCAGTGGCACCCACCCAACCAGTTCTTTCCGAGAGTATGCTACCCGTATACAGCAGGCCATCCACCGGATACAACAGAGAGACATTCCGCAGGATCGCAAGCTGGCACAGCTCAGGTCACTGGGCATTCCGGATCAGTGGCTGGACCACACCAGCTACGAAG
>CAZFOI010000400.1:0-2185 GCA_964520605.1 uncultured Bacteroidales bacterium | reverse complement strand
TATTCACTCCGAAAACAGCAAAAGAAGCCGCCACCGTCCAGAAATGCAAAGGGGGTTTGCGGTGCACATCGCTCCAGGTAAATTCCGGAATGAGCCAGTTGCCGCTCTCCAGCATGGTTTGTCCAAAGCCGGCATAGGCCGCCTCATCCTGATCCCACAGGCTAACGTTGTTGTTGCCTGAAAGCAGGATCAGGGCAATGAGTGTGAGGAAAAGAATGCCGCGGTGGCGGTGGAAGAGCGGGTTCATATTGTGCAAATTTCAGGAAATCTGTTGTGCAAAATTCAGACAAAACGTTGTGCAAAATTCAGAAAAACAGAACAGCCAAACAACATTTTGTTAAACAATAAGCTTATGCACTGCGTGCCTTTTTGAAGACGATGTTGTAGAATGCCCTCCAGAAATACCGCCAGTCGGTGCGAAAGGGCTTTTTCTCATAAGAATCAAGGTAGCGTATTTCGCAATCCATGATTTCTTCCAGGGTTTTGGGCATATCGGCATAGAAGGGGGGGATCAGTCCGGGCCGGAACCGGATGCGGCGCTGCTGAAGTTCCGGGGTGTAGAGGCCAAAATAATGCGGGCTTAAGGGGCGCACGCCCACCAGCTTCAGATCCCGTCTGAGCAGGTTCGCCAACATGGGCAACTCATCTATCCAGAGTTTGCGCATAAGGTGTCCCAGGGTGCTTACCCTGAAGTCATTGGCAAACTTGCCGCCCTCCTGTAGCTGGTTGCGGCTGTGGATATAAGGCTGCAGATACTCCGCATAGGGATGCATGGTTCGCAGCTTGTACACGCTGATCTCTTTGCCATTCATGCCAATCCGCTTAAGGCGGATCAGGGGGCCATAGGTGGGGGTGTTGTCAAAGGCGGGAGCACCAAGCTTTCTGGCAACAAAAAACATCAGGCCGTTTACCATTTCCTCGTCCAGCACCTCAAAACCGCAGGAATACAACCGACCCAGGATCTCGGCCCGGGACATAACGCGGTTTCTGCCCCTGGTTATAGAGAAATACAGCCGCTGGGTAATGTTCAGTTTGGGTGCAATGCGAAAAATCAAAAAGTCTATGCTGTACAAAAACCAGCCAAAGGCCGGGGTGAAGCGCCTTAAAAAACGGGCCTTACGCACATCATGGGTTTCTCCGCATCCGGCATAAATGCCTCCAAGGGGGAGCCGGGCATTTACCGCCTCAAAAAACTTGTTTACATAGCGATGGTTGTTTACCCTTTGCAGGTTAACGATGGTATCAATGCCCCGGGAGGGAAGGGTTAGTATGTTGATGCGGGTAGTAACCGATAAGACAATGCTTGATGCCCCAAGGGGCACATGGTGTTTCAGGTAATTAAACGCATCCTGCCCGATTTCTTCGATAATGGACAGGCGGATGGCCTGCCCCCTTACCGTGAGAAAGGTGCGCGGATCGGTGGCGGGTTTTTCCGGCTTTGCTTCTGTGGCAGACAGGTAAGGATACTCCTTGCCGTTGGGCTCATAGGTGTAGTCTTTTCTATTGGCTTCTCGAAAAAGATTTATAATGATGCCGCCAAATAGTTCGCCAAAAGTAACAAACCCCAGGGTTCCAAAAAACAGGGCACGGGAAATGCCGGTTTGCCCAAAAAACACCAGCAAAATACTGATCAGGCCGGCAAAGGCAAAATTGGTATAGAGTATGGGCAGCAATTCCCGGCGGATGCCCGTGCGGTTGGCAAAGTTGTACTTATCGAAAAACAGGGCAAGGATAAAGTGAATGCCCGCAAGCCCAATAAACCAGGGAAACCTGGCCTGCATCACCAGCCAGGGATCATCTCCCTTGATGGTGGCGGCCAGCAGGAAAGAGAAAAGGATAAGCACCTGATCCCCTATAATGTAAAAGGTCCTCTTATTCAACTGGGACAGTTTTTGTCAAAAATACGAAGAAAACAGAGGATTGGTAGAAAAAAAGCATACGTAAATATACGTATTATTTTAATAGGCGGTATGCATTGTAGGCCAATTCTACGAAAAAGTACCAAAGGGGTTTGTTTACCCTTGAAAACCGGCCATGATTTACCCATTGCCCTCCAAAGCGGGCCTTGAAGTCCCTTACCCCATACTTTTCTTCGGGTTTGCCCAGGCCCATGAAGTCGTAGCGGGGAATGCCGTTTTGGGCTGCATATTGTATGCCGGCCCATGTTGCCAGGGCGCTTGGGTAG
>CAZFOI010000399.1:0-2185 GCA_964520605.1 uncultured Bacteroidales bacterium | reverse complement strand
ATCTCACCGGCTGGTTTGTCAATATGAATAGAAAGCTGGCGTATCCTCGGATGGGCGGCATTAAAGTAGCCTCCGGCAACAATCAATGTTGTGGCAATCAGGCTGAAAACGAAAGCCCAACGGGCGGTGTTGCCTGGGTTTTTGGTTATGCTCTCAGGAAACCAGGGAAATATGAAGTTGCTCAGGCGAATCAGGTCTATGACCAGAACCAGCATCAACAAATAAACCATAAATGCTAGCCAGAAAGAACCGGCCCATACCATAGCATCCGTTAAGAGACCGGGATGTGTCTTTTCCAAAAAACGACCGATGGGGTATACGGCAACCACAAGCCAAAAAAAGACCGCAAACCAAGGTTTTAAGCCGGGTATTCCTGCAATGGCCTGTTGCCCTCGGGTATAGATATAATAATTAACGGCCGTGTAAACAACCATTACGATGGAAAAAAACAGTATGAATGCCATGGTTCTTTGCATTGAATGCTTGGTTTTATGCAATGTTAAACAGATTTTTGCAGATTTTGTTCCCGGTTATAATTTGAACAATACCCGCCCGGCCTGGTTTAAATAAGGAATTTACACATCCACTATCCTGAATATTTTATGGGAAAACTCACGGGAAAAATTTGCATTGTAACCGGAGCCACCTCCGGCATCGGAAGAGAAACCGCAAAGGCTTTGGCGGCAGAAGGCGCCACGCTGGTGTTGCCGGCAAGAGATATGAATAAGGCCGAAACCCTCCGTCAGGAGTTGCTGTCCGGGTTTCCCGGCTGCCGGGTGGAGGCCATGTTTTGCGAACTGGACTCCCTTGATTCCGTTCGTGCGTTTGCACTTGCTTTTAAGAATGCCTATATAGAGTTGCACCTGCTGATAAACAATGCGGGCATATGGGACATGAAAAGAGCAGAAACAAGGGACGGCATTGAACGTACCATAGCCGTAAATCACCTGGCTCCTTTTCTAATGACTCATATGCTGATTGACCACCTGAAAGCGGCCGGTGAAGCGCGCATCATTACGGTTTCGAGCGAAGCCCATAGAATGGGACGTATCCGCTTCGATGATTTGGAGGGAAAAAAGGGGTGGTTTCATTTCACCGCTTATGCACAGAGCAAACTGGCCAATGTTCTGTTTACCCTGAAGCTTTCCAGGATGCTGGAAGGCAGCGGCGTAACGGCAAATTGCCTTCACCCCGGAGTGGTCAGCACCCATTTGTTCGATCGAATGCCCGCCTTTCTACTGGCCATTTCCAGGTTGTTTATGATCTCCCCGGCCAAAGGCGCCAGAACCAGCATTTTCCTGGCCCTCTCCGATGAGGTAAAGGGGGTAAGCGGGCGGTATTTTAAGAACCGTCGTCCTTCCGGCCTGCTTCCTGCTGCCCGAAGCATTCGAAACCAGGACCGCCTCTGGGACCTGAGCCTTGAGTATTGCAAAAATCGAATCCAGGCCTGAAATGGCTTGCATTTGCAGTATTTTGTTTCTTGTAAGCGATAACTTCTTAATTTTACAGAGCCTGAAGGCGGGTGTCGACGGGCTTTATTGATTTTTAAATTATCGAGATGCAGGAAAAAAACATCAACATAAAAATATTGGAGGCTGAAAATGCCGCCGATCTGGATGCCGAATCACGGCTTTTGGTAGAAAAGGCAAGAGAGATGACCCAAAAGGCCTATGCTCCCTATTCTGAATTTTTTGTTGGGGCGGCCGTTTTGCTTGAGAACGGAGAGGTTATCACAGGAAGCAACCAGGAAAACGGGGCATATCCAAGCGGTTTGTGTGCCGAAAGGGTGGCGGTTTTTGCCGCTTCGGCCATGTATCCCGGTGTGCCCATGAAAAGCATTGCCGTAAGCGCCCGCTCCCATCGCCTGAAAATGGATGCACCGGTTTCTCCCTGCGGAGCCTGTCGCCAGGTTATGCTGGAGTACGAAATTCTTCAGCAAAAACCCATTCGGATGCTGCTTAGCAAGGAGAGCGGCAGCGTGCTGGTGGTAGACAGGGTTCATGACCTTTTGCCACTGGCTTTTTCAGGAGATGACCTGAAAAAACACAGCGCAGGCTGAACCCTTTTGCTAAGGAATTTGTTTTTCCCTGAAATTTAAATTCAAATCATATGCTCAGATTCATCCTTATCCTGCTGTTGCCCTCCATGCTGATGGCAACCGGCAAACCTGCCTGGCTTTTATATG
>CAZFOI010000398.1:0-2187 GCA_964520605.1 uncultured Bacteroidales bacterium | reverse complement strand
TGCAGGGACATCCCGAACCACATTTTGGCGCCGCGCCATCTACTGAACAGGTTCCTGGGGGATCATCCTCACTGGTGGAGCAGATCCCGGAATTTCTCCAAACCACTTTTCTGCCATGGAAAAAACGCTGTTGGGATCAACATTTCCGGCCACTGTTAAAATGGCATTTCCCGGCTGATAGAACCTGGCAAAGAAGTTTTTAACGTCCTGTATGGAGGCACCATTGATATGTTCAATATCCTTACCTAAGGTTGCCCATCGATAGGGATGCTTTTTGTATGTCAGCTCCCTTAGCAACATCCATACATCACCATAGGGTTGGTTCAGATAAGACTGTTTGAATTCCTCCACAACCACACTTTTCTGGATTTCCAGCTTTTCTTCGGAAAAATCCAGGCCAAGCATTCTGTCAGATTCAAGCCAAAATGCCGTTTCAATATTTACTGCCGGAAGGGTTATATAATAATTGGTAAGATCATTGCTTGTAAATGCATTGTTCTCCCCTCCGGCCTTCTGAAGGTAAAGATCGTAATGGGGTATGTGAATGGAGCCTTCAAACATCAAATGTTCAAACAAATGGGCGAAACCGGTTTTATCAGGGTCTTCGTCCCTGGCTCCCACATCATAAAGCAGGTTCACAGCTGCCATGGGAGTGTCAGTGTCCTGATGGACAATGACGCGCAAGCCATTTTTTAATATATGTTTCTGAAATTGTATCATTTTAAAACAAATTTATCCTCAGTAAGGCTTCCAGATGTAAATGTCTTCGGGTGAAGCTGGTCTGATGTCACCAAACCATCTAAAGTGCTGTAAAAGTTTCTGTTCATCGGACAATTCATCAGGCGGAAACATTTGTGCTTCAGGACGGACAAGAAACACTATTCCCGACACCAGGCGGTCTTCTATATAAATCACCACATCGGCTGCAATGGCCTTGTTTATTCCTACAAGGCTTCCGTCTTCCTCTTTAACAAAGTACAGGGTCTCTCCGTTGCCAAGCACCTCAATTTTTCTCAGTTCGTTTTCCGTAAAATGCCCGATGATATCCCTTCCCCTGACCTGATCGAACCCCAATCCCATATGTTCAGAGGCAATAAATGCCGCCTCATAAAGATATATCTTATGCACGGTTTCGCGGCCTGCCAGGACCTCAATCCTGTTTGCAGACAACTGGTGGTTGTCAGACCAGATTACCGGCCGGTGGTAAAGATATATAGTAGAATCAGATACATTATACACTATAGAATCGCTCACGCCCTGAATATTGGTTCTGAAAAACCTGGCACGGTTATAGGCAAACACCCTTCTTACGTCCGATTCATCCAGCACCGACATGAGGGTATCGGCATGCAGCATCAGGGAGTC
This sequence comes from uncultured Bacteroidales bacterium, assembly GCA_964520605.1. Classification (GTDB taxonomy): domain Bacteria; phylum Bacteroidota; class Bacteroidia; order Bacteroidales; family UBA7960; genus CAZFOI01. Next base: position 822 of record CAZFOI010000398.1, on the reverse strand, counting down.
ATTGTCTGCAATAACAGTTAGGAGCGCATTTCGCGTTACCACGGAGCGATTGAATTCTTCAAAATGCTCGGCAAGCTGGCCGGTGATTTTTGTGTTCTGCACACTGTCTCTGAGTACTACATTGCGGTCTGCACGACCATAGCCCCTGTTTCTGTCATAAAACAAACTGTCACCGGTGAGGGACTGTTCCTTATTGGTAAAAAAGGCATCCCTGCTGAATCGGGCAAGGTCATTCTTTGTGTCATACCAGCCACTCCGGCAATAAATGGTATTTTCCTCACTTTCAATGGTCGTGGGCCCCAAAAAAAAGGCAATTTCAGAGAGGGTGTTATATTTCAGGGTATCGGAATGCATAATGTACTGGGGATTTACCAGCACCACTTTATCACGAAAAAAGAACTCTTTACTGTCTGCATTATACAGGCCAAACACACTGCGCAGTTCGTTTTCACGATCCACAATAACACCACCTGTGGTATACCTTGCGGTGTTGTTGTTCAAATCGTAAACCAGGCGGGAAGTGGTCAGCGTCATTTGCGGATCAACCATTTTTACATTGCCCGTGAGGGTAGCTGTTTTCTCGTTTCCCCGGTAATCGAGTATGTCGCCATAAATGTTTATGGTGTCATTGATCTGAATCCGGACATTAGAAAATGCCTTAAGGCTGTTTGAGTCGGAATACAAATAGGCGCTATCGCAATGCATGACGGATTCATCATGGGTAAAGATTACATTGCCCTTAAGTCGTCTTACATTGTCGCCAAGCCGCTTATCAAACTCCATGGTGTTTGCCTGATGCTCAATGCGGGTGGGGCGTTGAGA
>CAZFOI010000397.1:0-2190 GCA_964520605.1 uncultured Bacteroidales bacterium | reverse complement strand
GCAGACCGCTGATGCTGGCTGAAAAATGGCCACTACTGCTTCCGCTGCTAATATGGCTTCCATTGATGTCTGGCACACCTGAACCCGCTATGGCCCAACAAAAACCTCTGTCGCTCACCCGGGTGTTTCCCTGGTTTGGGATCTCTGCTGATACCAAAATATGGGATGTCCCGATGCTGGCAGGTTCATAAAGGCTTATGTCTGCAGGGATATAGGCTGGTATGCATTCCCAGTTAGCACGGGATTCATCCCACCAGCATAGTTCTTGGGTGTCGCTTACAAACAAAAGTTTCCCATGTATGCGTGGCGCATTTTGCAGTTCCGATGCCGATAGATGTGGTATTAAGGGTAGGGTTTGCCCGAAGGTTGGATGCAACGAAATTGTGAGTAAAACAAATATAAAGCAGGAGAACTTAAGCAGGGACCTAATTTTTACCATTGGATATTTAATGTGTTTTATATTCCTTTTCGGCTTACTCCCTGACGCATCTTACGCTAAGACCCTCAACACGATGAAATGTTGAATGGTAATTATCCAATAGGCTTATTACAAACCCATAAGCTTGTTCGCCAGAAACAGTAGAACTCCAATACCTTCCGGCTTGATTGGGCTCTGATGGCACCTGGACGGTCCCATGCCGGGTTCTAAAACCAGAATATGTAAATGTTCCCTGAAGTGAAGGGTCATGAATGATCAATTCCATTTCATCCCTGGTAGGCAACCTCCAGTCTGGGGGGCATGGATTGTTTGCACCCTGAATATCCTGCCAAAGATCATCGTTTTGTGGAATTCTCCAATCATATGGTTCGGAGAAGAATATCGGGGCAATAAACCGATCATGCATAGGTTTGTCGGTTCCACTGGTAACTGATGTTGTTATACTTGTCCTAAGTTGGTGACCGTCATCCTCGCGGCCCCATTGGAAAAGGTCGCCGAAAGCCATGTCGTCATCCTGATGCTCTGCCATCCTGAATGCCCCAAGATTACGATCCATCCAACATAGATGGCCGGCTTGCAAGGTGCCATAAGTTACCGAACTGCCCCTGTACTGGAAACTGATCTCTTCACCACATGTAAATCCCGGCTGCACTCCCAGATTTACCGTAATTGTATTCGAATTTATACTGGTCCCGCCAGCACCCACGGCCCTTACCCGATAATAATAAACAGGCCCGGCCGCAAGTCCTGAAACAAGTTGGCTTGTTCCACTGACTATACGGTCATTGTAACCAGATACCATAGAGGTAAATGAAATGTTTGTGGCCACGTCAAGACGGTACCCGGTGGCTCACGCAACCGATGACCATGAGGCAGTAAAATGGTTTACTCCAATATTTGTTGCCTGGTTGGCAACAGGCGGCTGGGGGGCAGCGGCCGTTGTCTGAAAGCTCGTCTGATTGCTGTATGTTGTACCTCTGGTATTGATAGCATAAGCCCTGACATAATAGGTGGTGGAAGGTGACAAACCGGTAATGCCGGCAGAAAATGAACCGCCTCCTTCGCCTGCTTTGATGGTGGTTGGGGAAACAAATCCCGGATGAATTGCCCACTGAAAACCGCGTTCGGTTACTGCGGTGTTGCCCTGATGGATGATTTCTGCTGTTACCATTGCGCTCCACGGGCCACTTACGGTTGCTGCTACAGAGCTTATTTCAGCTGGCAAATATGCCTCATGGCAGTCCCAGGAGCCGCCATTCCATGTGCATAAATAATTGTTGGTTGTATTAAAAACCAAATAACCTGCTGTAGTTGGCTGTAATGCATTGATCTGGGCTTGTGTGAGATGCGGAATCAGAAATGCGGGGGATTGCCCGCTAACAAAATGCATGGGTGAAAAACCTATGAGAAAGAGAAATGATGCAAGCAGGAATCTTGAAGCAGCAGCCTTGATAGTGACCATCGTTAAATGTTTTCATACAGCCCTTAATCAGGCTGCCGGATTATCCTTGCAAATATCGGAAGACACTTAATGAATGTCAATAAGCCTCTATACCCAAAAAGATTTTGGATATTAAGTATAAATACTTAGCGGGGGTGTTATCTCCTGCTTATTCGGCAACTCCAGGCCATAACCTGAGGTTTTGTCGGCCCGCTTCAAAAGAAAGGCAAACATCACCCCGATAACACCCAAAACAGCAAGCATCAAAATGGGATTGGTGTAATTATAAACGGCGCTTTCTCCTGCTGCC
>CAZFOI010000396.1:0-2193 GCA_964520605.1 uncultured Bacteroidales bacterium | reverse complement strand
GGGCCATGCTTGGCATTGGCGATGTGCAAACCCAGCTTGAGGTATATCAGGATGTGGTAGAGGAAGGCCTGTCTGTAAGGGATGTGGAAGAAATCGTAAGACAACTTCAGTTAAGGGAAGAGCAATCAGAAGACGAAACAGGGGACAAAAAACCCAGGCATCTCGTAAGAGAAGACATTTTGCAGGTTCAAAAAGACCTCTCTTACCTGTATGACACCAAAATAAAGATAAAGACGGGTTCAGGCGGAAAAGGCAATGTTGTGATCTCATTCGGTTCAGACGAAGACATGAACCGCATCATCAGTCTTCTTAAGAAATAGCATGGATGTTGGGCCATGATCCTATAGCAGGCCAACGGCATGGAACTGACAGTAATGCAAATCTGCCAGGGTTGTCCCTGCATGTCATGGCTTGTATCGCCCTGATTGTCTGCATGGCCTGTCCACTGCTGCTGCATTCACAAATACCTGCAGAGCAATCCATTTTAACGGAGATCAATCAGGAAGAAGAAATCAGTGATTCACTTACAATCAGATCACACAATCCCCGCAGAGCGTCCATGCTTTCCGCAATTTTGCCGGGAGCCGGACAGGCCTATAACCGCAGATACTGGAAAATTCCCATTGTTTATGCCGGATTTGGAGCCGTAGCCTATGCAGTACATTTCAACAACACCAATTACCGTAAATGGCGTACGGCCTATATTGCAAGGGAAGACGGAAATCCTGACACAGTAGACGATTTCCCATTGCATTCTACCGATTTTTTGCTCAGGGCCATGAATTTTTATCGAAGAAACCTGGAAATATCATGGTTGGCAGGGGCTGCCGTTTACGTTTTGAATATTCTCGATGCCAGCGTGGATGCCCATCTGATGGATTTTGATGTTGGCGAAAACCTGGCCCTGCAGATCAGGCCGGTTTCCATACGCACAGGACAGCCCGGTTTTGGAAGCGGACTGGGCGGATCTCTTACCTTGCGTTTTCAATTTTGATTCATATGACAGCACCTATAAACATCGCCATTATCGGATATGGCAAAATGGGCAGGGAATTACACCGGCTTGCACCGGATAACGGATTCAATGTAATCTCGATTATTGACGATGATCTGGCATGGAAAACCAAAGAAGGTGAATTAAAAATGGCTCAGGTGGCCATAGAATTCAGCACACCCGATGCGGCCCCCGTCAATATAAGAAGGTGCTTCGACTTGAATCTTCCTGTAGTATCAGGAACAACCGGTTGGGCTTCGGCTCAAAAAGAACTTTTTGATTATTGTGAAAGCCATGGCAGGACACTGTTTTATGCGCCCAATTTCAGCATAGGGGTTAACCTTTTCTTTCAGCTAAACAAGAAACTGGCCTCCATGATGGCTTCTCATGAGGCATTTGTTCCATCCATTACAGAAGTCCATCATATTCACAAACTCGACAGCCCCAGCGGAACCGCAGTGGCATTAGCCAATGATATAAACAGGGAAATTGCCCGCATTACCGGATGGCACCCGGGACAGGGAGACGAACAAACCCTGGGTATTGAATCCATAAGGCAGGGCGAAGAACCCGGAACACACATTGTACGGTATATATCTGATACGGATGCAATTGAAATTACCCATCGTTCGTTTAACAGAAGTGCCTTTGCGCTCGGGGCACTTGCCGCAGCCCGATGGGTGCTTGGAAAGAAGGGCGTATACAATATGGCAGATTTCATGAACCTTTAACCTCAGATTATGAGCATTTACATGATATTGTCGGTAATTTTCTTCCTGGCCTCGGCAGCCGGATTGTATGGTGTTTTTCGCAAAGCCGGACGCAATGGCTGGGAAGCGCTTCTGCCGGTATACAATTTTTACATTTGGCTAAAGATCCTTAACAAACCCCTGTGGTGGCTGATATTTGTGCTCACCCCGTTCATCAATGTGTTTACCCTCTTGTTACTGGTTGTAGACACCATGAAGCATTTTAACCGTCAGGGGCTTGGAGAGCAAACCCTGGCAATCCTTTTCCCATTTGCAGCCCTTCCTTTCCTTGGTTTTGCACCCGGAGAAAAATTTTACCCTGCTGAGACCCTGAAACCCATTCAAAAATCAGCTGCCAGAGATTGGGCGGATGCCATAATTTTTGCTGTGGTGGCAGCCACCCTTATCCGCACTTTTATGCTGGAGGCTTATACCATTCCAACTTCATCC
>CAZFOI010000395.1:0-2234 GCA_964520605.1 uncultured Bacteroidales bacterium | reverse complement strand
GAAAAAGCCGGTGTAAGGGATGTGCCGGGTGTGATGACCGGCCTAGCCTGGACACAAACCGGAGGTGAAGTACTCTTTATTGAGGTAAGCGTAAGCAAGGGAAAAGGCAATTTAACCATGACCGGGAACCTGGGTGAGGTTATGAAAGAATCGGCTACTCTCGCCTATGAATACCTCAAGGCAAATGCAGAAAAACTGGGTATAGACCCTGGCGTTTTTTTTGGTTACAATGTGCACATGCACGTACCCCAGGGAGCAACACCCAAGGACGGGCCATCTGCCGGAATTACCATGTTTTCCGCACTGGTATCGGCTTTTTCCAGAAGAAAGGCCAGAACTGATGTTGCCATGACAGGGGAAATTACCCTCAGGGGGAAGGTGCTTGCTGTTGGGGGAATAAAAGAGAAAATCCTTGCAGCTCGCCGCAACGGCATCAGCCATGTAATCCTCCCATTGGTAAACAAAAGGGATGTGGCAGAAATTAACCAGATATACCTTAAGGGACTTAGCTTTCATTATATTGAAAACATGATGGATGTTGTGGATATTTCAATGGATAACAAGGCGGCCCCTTTGCCGGTTTTGCAGGAAATGCGGCCTGGCTGAAAAACAGGGTATAAGTTTTTTATTTCCAATTTATTTCATACTTTTGCAGTCCCGTTTGCGGGCCCTTAAATCTTTATGTTTAACCCGGTTCCCTGCAATTATTTAAATTCAGGAAACCACATTTGAATGTTTAATGTCAGAAGAAAACAAAAATCTGAACCCTGAAATGCAAGAGCAGCAGGAAAGCAAACCAGTTGAGGAAACCACGCAGCTGTCTCAGGAAGAAGCAGTTGAGTCTGTTGTTTCTGAAACAGAAGAAATTGAGGTTGAAGCAATTGCTGAAGAAGCTGCAGAAAAAACTGCCCCTGCCAGGGATCGCACTACCAAGAGTGCATTCCAGCCACAGGTGGCCGGTGAGTTTGACTGGGATGCGGTTAATAAGAAACTGGATGTGTACTCCGAAGTTGAGCGCAAAAGACTCGAGAACCTCTACGATGAAACCCTTAAATCAATTGGTGAAGGAGAGGTGATTGATGGTCGCGTGGTTTCCATGAACAACCGTGAGGTAGTTGTTAACATCGGGTTCAAATCTGACGGCGTCATCCCGGCTGCCGAAGTACGTTACAATCCCAACCTGAAGTCGGGTGATGTAATTGAGGTTTATGTTGAGAGCCAGGAAGATACCACCGGACAGTTGGTCCTTTCTCATAAAAAAGCACGCACCCTGCGTAGCTGGGAGCGCATCAACCAGGCCATGGATAATGATGAGATCATTACCGGTTATGTCAAATGCCGTACAAAAGGTGGTTTGATTGTTGATGTATTTGGAATTGAAGCATTTCTCCCCGGTTCACAAATTGATGTGAAACCCATCCGTGATTACGATATTTATGTGGGCAAAACCATGGAATTCAAGGTTGTCAAGATCAACCATGAGTACAAAAACGTGGTTGTTTCTCATAAAGCCCTTATTGAAGCCGAACTTGAAATCCAGAAGGCTGAAATCATTTCCAAACTTGAAAAAGGACAGATTCTCGAAGGCACTGTCAAGAATATTACCTCCTACGGGGTGTTTGTTGATTTGGGCGGTGTTGACGGTCTCATCCACATTACAGACCTTTCCTGGGGCAGGATCAACCATCCGGAAGAAATTGTTTCCCTTGATCAGAAAATTAATGTGGTCATTCTCGACTTTGACGACAACAAAAAACGCATTGCCCTTGGTCTTAAACAGCTTACTTCTCATCCTTGGGATTCTCTGAATCCTGATATGAAAGTTGGTGATCAGGTTAAAGGCAAGGTAGTAGTTATTGCAGATTATGGCGCATTCATCGAGATTGCACCCGGAGTAGAAGGGCTGATTCATGTTTCTGAAATGTCATGGTCTCAGCATTTGCGTACTGCACAGGATTTCCTCAAAGTAGGGGACGAAATTGATGCTGTTATCCTTACCCTTGATCGCGAAGACCGTAAGATGTCACTGGGTATCAAGCAGCTCATTCCTGATCCATGGGAAAACATACTGGAGAAATACCCGCTGAACTCCCGTCATACTGCCACAGTTCGCAACTTTACCAATTTTGGAATTTTTGTTGAACTGGAAGAAGGTGTAGATGGTCTCATTCATATCAGCGACCTTTCCTGGAGCAAAAAAATCAAGCATCCGGCTGAGTTTACCAAAATCGGTG
>CAZFOI010000394.1:0-2237 GCA_964520605.1 uncultured Bacteroidales bacterium | reverse complement strand
GTTGCCCTGCGCACACCGACCGATTGTGAAGTTTGCTTTTGGCAATGTGCTGGTTGGTTATATAAATACGAGAAGGGGAACATTCAGAAGGTTATGGGCAACGATGATGACCCCCACTGCAATGGCAGGCTATGCACAAGGGGGACAGGCGGGGTTGGTATGTACCATGATCAGGACAGGCTGAAGACCCCCCTGATCAGGCAGCGTGATGGAAACGTGGATACTTTCAGGGAAGCGAGCTGGGACGAAGCGCTGGATTATATTGCCGATAAAATGAAGCAGATAGCCATTGAGCATGGCCCTGAGTGTGTGGCCCTGTTTACCCATGGCTCCGGAGGTGCTCATTTTGGTCATATGCTTAAGGCCTATTGTTCCCAATCAATAACCGCCCCTTCCTTTGCCCAGTGCAGGGGACCAAGGGAGGTTGGTTTTCTGACCACCTTCGGGGATATTGTGTATTCCCCCGAGCGGACAGACATCAGGGATACCCGCTGTCTGGTTTTGATTGGTTCGCATCTGGGTGAAAACATGCACAACAGCCAGGTTCAGGAAATGTCTGATGCCATAGACAAAGGGGCCACCATCATCACCGTAGACCCGCGTTTTTCGGTCGCCGCCGGCAAGTCGAAATTCTGGCTGCCCATCAAACCAGCAACAGATTTGGCCCTGCTGCTTTCATGGATTCATGTTTTGATAGAAAATGGCTGGTATGATCATGATTATGTGGCCCAACATACATTCGGGTTTGCCCAGCTCAGAGAGCATGTCAGGCCCTTTACCCCTGAGTGGGCCTATGGCATCACCACCATCGATCCGAATCTGATCAGGCAAACAGCAAGGGAGATGTATAATGCGGCGCCTGCAGTAATTATCCACCCGGGCAGACATACTACCTGGTACGGAGACGATACCCAAAGGCTCAGGGCTGTGGCCATTCTGAATGCCATTCTGGGTTCATGGGGCAGGAGGGGAGGGTTCTATTTCCCTGAAAGGGCGAAAGTGCCGGAATACCCGGTGCCAGAGTTTCCCAAACCGGCCAGGATGCCCTGGGATGCCTATGAAGGACGGTATACACTGGCCAACGAGGTAGTAGCCAATGGTTTGTGCGATGCCACCATTCCAACTGTGGAGGAAAGCTGCAATTTTAAGGGCTGGATAGTGAATGGCACCAATTTGTTATTTGCGCTTCCCGACATTGAGAATACCATGAAGGCCATACAGGCACTGGAATTATTGGTAGTGGTAGATACCATGCCGGTAGAAATGACAGGTTATGCCGATGTGGTACTCCCGGAATGCACTTTTTTGGAGCGATATGATATGCTCAGAAGCTCTCCCGGCCGCGAGCCCAATATAGCCCTTCGAATGCCGGCTGCAGAGCCAAAGTATAATTCAAAACCTGCAGACTGGATGGCCCGCGAGCTTGCAAAAAGGCTTGGCCTTGATGCCTACTTCCCCTGGAAGGATATGGAAGAATTGCTTGATTGGCAACTCAGCGAAATGGGCAGCTCTCTTGAAGAAATGAAACGGATAGGGGTTAAAAAATTCTCCAGGCCATATGATGATCTTTACCTGCATCCCGGTCAGGACTATTGGTTTAATACCAATACGGGAAAGATTGAACTCTATTCTACCGACATGGAAGACGAAGGTTTCTCTCCCTTTCCGGTGTATACCGCCCATGAGGAACCTCCGCCGGGCTTTTACCGCCTGAATTACGGCAGGGCACCCATGCATACCTTCGGCCGCACCGCGAATAATCCCAACCTGACCGATCTGATGGACGAAAATACCCTCTGGGTTAACCCCAAGGTGGCCAGGCTGTGGGGATTAAAAACCGGACAATATGTAAGGCTTCGCAACCAGGATGGAAAAACATCAACCTTTACAATAAAAGTAAGGGTTACCGAACGCATTCGATGGGATAGCGTATACATGGTGCACGGTTTTGGGCACGACAACAAAAAACTGACCCGCGCCCATGGGCGTGGCATTAACGACACCGAGCTGATAACCCGGGTTCATGTTGATCCGGTGATGGGAGGAACCGGAATGAGGGGCAATTTTGTCACGTTTGTTTTAGAGAACCAGGAATCGGGAAAGGAGGTTGAAGCATGAGATACGCTATGGCCGTTGATACCAAAAAGTGCGTCGGGTGCAGCGACTGCGTGGTTGCCTGCCAGACAGAGAATAATGTGCCCATAGGATATTGCCGGGACTGGATTGTTGAAGTTACC
>CAZFOI010000393.1:0-2244 GCA_964520605.1 uncultured Bacteroidales bacterium | reverse complement strand
CCTGAGGTCCATTCTTCTTCATAGCGAAAGAAGGTCATTCTTTTAAACATCAACAAGGAAAAGAAAAGAGACAAAGCAATGACTGCCGAATAAATGGCCATTGTCCAGGCAAACCCGAGTATATACCCCGGATGAACAGCCTGAGGCCGGTATACCAGGGCAAACAGGAAACAAAACAAACCCACCATCAGGGATCCGATAAGTGGCTTTTTGATAATCAGGTTCTGAGGTATGCTTGCAGAAAAACCCAAATGTATATGCTTTGCCATGCACAAATGTATATGTTTTTGCCACTAATCTTTTATACAGCGAACACTGGCACCATAGATTTGCTGCATAAATCCGGACCTGATGTTGCTGTCGATACTTGCCAGACCCAGGGAGTAAGCCATGTGCTGTATGTTTCCGTCAAAAATTAACTGATGGCTTCTGGTTGTCCACCAGTAGCAGAGCAGGCCATCGCCTTTTTAGTCCATCTGAAAGTCGAAAGGGTTGGCCTGGGGCCTTTCTGCCCGCTTTCTTATCCCGAATGAATATCGTGCATTGATTCCGAACCGCTGGCTGTCTGAGTACCTGATGCCACTCATATTCATGCTGCCCTGATTGAGCACAAAGCTGGTTTCCATGGTTCTCAGTACATCCCTGGCATTTAAGGATATAGTAAGTTTTCGATTGAAAAATGTTTGGTTAAGCGACAAATTCAACTGCCCGAAATTATCGAGTTCGTAAAAATTCATCTGACCATTCACCATCATAAATCCAATCAGGGTTAAGCGGGTGGTGGGTGTGATTCTAAGGGAATGAAATGTAAACAATCGCCAGGATCCCCGGCTGAAGCTCAGGGGCTGGTTCTCATATATGCCATCGTATTCATTCAGATTGTACTGCCCCCCGGCAACAAAAAAGTACCTGCCACCGGGAGGAATGGCGGCAGTGAGCCTAAGATAGGTTTCACGGCTCTTCCCAATATTGTCATAGGTGCGCACTGCCACGGCATTTACCGCTTCATCCCTGTATACCACGCTGCTGAAAATGTTCCTGGTAAAGCTTCTTCCTATGGCCAAAACGGGAATGTCATTAAAGCTGATGTTGGCCTCGATATTGTCGGTAAACTGGGGCTTCAAGGCAGGATTCCCTGTCTCATAAAGGTATTCGTCTATATACCTTACATAGGGATTCAGGCTCTGGTATCCGGGCCTGCCAATGGTTCTCCTGTAAATCATGTATCCCCTGAGTTCATAGTCCATTACCTTAAACAGCAAACGGCTCATGTAAATATAGGGGAACCAGTCTGTGCGGTTTACCAGAAAACTGGTGTCGGCAGGAATGGTCTGAACGCCATTCATCCAGGTGTTCTCTACCCTTACACCGGTTTTTATGACAAAGTTTGCCGGAAGGCTGAATGATCCCTGTACATAGGCCGAATGTATTCTTTCCCTGAAGCTGAAAGAACTGGTACGCCGGTTATCTGGTTGCATCTGACCGCCATGGCTGTAAAACCAGGCCGATTGGCTGCTGTTGTTGAGCAGGGTGGATTTCACGCCTGTTTCTACCCTGATTTTTGGGTGGACCCTATAGGTAAGGTCAGACTGAAACTGGAAGAAATGCCTCTGTTGGTCTGTTCCGCCCTCTCCGTTAATCTGATTGTTAACAGGAAGCAGGAATACATTAAAATAGTTTTGCTCCGAGTGATTGTCTGAAAAACTATACCCGAATTTGGTGTCCCATTCCGAGCCCAGGGAATCCAGCTTGAAGTAAAATCCCAGATCCTGCTGAATGCCAATTGCATTTGATTCGTTGTTTATGGTATTTTCGTTTCTGGAAAAATCAAAGCCATCTGACAGCCTTTCAATACGGCTGTTGCTGAGTGCATCAGAATTTCTCAGGCTGCCATTGATGCGGCCGTCGTAACTGATGTTAAGTCTTTCTCCTGCGTCATAATTGATGCCGTATCCGATATAGCCCTGATTGCTTCTGGCCCTGTTTTCTGAAGATTGTCTAAGAGCAGCATCCTGGGGCAGAAAACGCGTGGAGCTCAATTCTTCAAATTGTCCGTTCTGGTTGATGTTTGCATTTACATATCGGGTTGTTCGGTCGCCACTGCCATTCAGGCTGAATCCAAAAAACCTGTTGCCTGCCACTCCCTGATTCATCCCGGTGTTTATTGAACCAAACCTGCCAATCTTAATGCCTTTTTTCAGGACAATATTGATGATACCTCCGGAGCTGGCAGCATCATAACGT
>CAZFOI010000392.1:0-2245 GCA_964520605.1 uncultured Bacteroidales bacterium | reverse complement strand
CTATGCAGGCGATCAGGACAAAACACGCTTCGACGGCATTAGCGCCGATCAGGCGATAATAAAAGCGGAGGGTTCAGATGAATCATAAGGCAACAACACCGGAAAGCAGCCCCTTTAACCTTTACAGCCGGTATTACTACCTGCTTTATACCGACAAGGATTACGCCGCCGAAACGGAATACATACATTCGCTGCTTACACGCCACGGGGTTCAGCAGGGCAATCTGCTGGAATTTGGATCGGGTACCGGCAGGCACGGCCGCTTGCTGGCCGAAAAGGGGTTCCGTGTACATGGCATTGAGCGCAGCGCCGAGATGGTGGCCCTGGCCACACCATCAGCGGGCTTCGACTCTGAGCAGGGCGATATCTGCACGGTAAGGCTCCATCGCCGCTTCGATGCCGTTCTGGCTCTGTTCCATGTAGTCAGCTACCAGGTAAGCAACCGGGACGTAGAGGCCGTTTTTGATAGTGCCGCCTTTCATTTGGAGCCAGGCGGATTGTTTTTGTTTGATGTCTGGTACAGCCCTGCCGTTTATACCCAGAAGCCGGGTATCAGGGTAAAGCGATTGAGCGGAGACGGGGTGCGCCTTACAAGGATTGCCGAACCGGTGATTTATCACAATCAGAACCGGGTAGACGTAAACTACACTATCTTTGCCGAATCCCCGCAGGGCGGACTTCTGGAAACCTTTTCCGAAACCCATTCCATGCGGCACTTCTCTCTTCCCGAACTGGACTGCTGGGCCGCCCGCACGGGCATGGAACGCATAGCAGCCGAAGAGTTCCTTACCGGAAAAGAAGCCGGGGATGCCAGCTGGGGAGTGTGTCTGGTAATGAGAAAAACATAATATCTATGAAGGAACTGATCAGAGACTTTTTCCCTCCAGTGCTTTGGCGGCTGCTCAGCCGGATTGCCAACAGGCCCGGGATAGAATTCCGGGGCAACTACAATACCTGGGAAGAAGCCGTTGCTGCACTCAATACCAAAGGCTATGCCGAGCCCAACATCCTCAGCAAAACCCTTGAATCCGTTAAAGCGGTTAGAGACGGAAAAGCTGTTTACGAAAGGGATTCGGTACTGTTTGATGAGATACACTATTCATGGCCCCTGCTGGTAACGCTGATGCTGGGGGGCGCCAATTCTGAAGAAACCCTTAAAGTGCTCGATTTTGGCGGATCACTGGGCTCTACTTTTTTTCAAAAAAGAAAATTTCTTGGTCTGCTGCACAAAAAGGTAGCCTATGGAGTGGTGGAACAACCCCACTATGTGGTGGCCGGAAATGAGCACATAAAAACCGACGGATTGTTCTTTTTTGAAACCATTTGCCAGTTTGTGAAAGAAAAAGGAACCCCCGATGTGGTGGTCCTGAGCGGGGTTTTGCAAAACCTTGACAAGCCGGAAGCAATCATCGAACGCATAACCCAAACCAAGGCAAAATATATCGTTACAGACCGCACCCCCTATATGCTGAAAGGCAATAAGGAAAGAATTTGCATTCAGCATGTTCCCGGGTACATCTATCAGGCCAAATATCCTCACAGGTTCTTTGTAGAAAAACAGCTGCTGAAACAATTTACCGATCAGGGATATGAACTCCTTGAAAGGTTTCAGGCCCTTGATGGCCAAAACAGCTATGCGCAATGGCTGGGACATATCTTTATAAGAAAATCCCGTTGAATCATACTTATGGCTTCTTTCATACCAGTTAATGAGCCCCTGCTCGATGGCAACGAGAAAAAATACCTTGCCGAGTGCATAGACACGGGATGGATCTCTTCCGAAGGGCCTTTCGTAAGGAAATTCGAGGAGGCCTTTGCGGCCCGCATGGGACGCCGCCACGGCATAGCCGTTACCAATGGAACGGCAGCCATTGATGCTGCCATTGAGGCCCTTGGCATAGGCCCCGGCGATGAGGTAATCATGCCCACCTTCACCATCATTTCATGCGTGCTGCAGATAGCACGCTCAGGAGCCACCCCGGTGTTTGCAGACAGCGATCCGCATAGCTGGAACATGGACGTGGGGCAGATCGAAGCCCGGATCAGCCCGCGCACCAAAGCCATCATGGTGGTACACATCTATGGCCTGCCCGTAGACATGGATCCCGTTCTGGAGCTCTGTGCCCGCTACGGACTGAAGTTGATTGAGGATGCCGCCGAGGTAATAGGGCAAACCTATAAAGGGCGCCCCTGCGGATCATTTGGCGACATATCCACGGTAAGCTTTTATCCCAACAAGCACATC
>CAZFOI010000391.1:0-2251 GCA_964520605.1 uncultured Bacteroidales bacterium | reverse complement strand
GTAATTCGTATTTTTGCCATTATGATGCCCCTGTTTTTCAATATGCACTCCGTACTTCTTTTTGGTATCAGCGGTGGAGAGATACTTGTTATCCTGCTGCTGATTCTTTTGCTGTTCGGACCATCAAAGATTCCCGAGATTGCCCGCATGCTTGGAAGGGGAATCAATGAGGTTCGAAAGGTGCAACGCGAAATCAATACGGAAATCTACCGCTACAGTGGTGAAGTTGAGAAAGAGGTCCAAAACATTGAGTCAGGAGTTACTCGGGAAATCAATACATTAAAAAAGCAAATGAATGCTTTGGAAAATGAAAGCCCACCTGAAACCGACAATTCAGAAAACGAGCAGGAAACAGTAGAAAAGTAGGCAATTTTGTACGCTTTGGTTCGTTATGATTAATGACCTTTTTGCAGACCATTGACACACGAAACAGTTACCAATCAGAAACCATGCATGTAAGATTCAGTTTCCTTGCCATTCTGCTTATACTGCTTACTACGGTTTATCCTACTGAATCCATTGCCCAGAACCGGCGGGTTGCCCGTGCGGATCAGGCCTTTGAACTCAGGCAATACAGCGAGGCCCTTGGTCTTTATCGCAGGGCCTACAACAGGGTCAGAAACAAAGACCGCAGGGAGGCCAACAGGGTGCTTTATCAAACGGCACTTTGTTATCGCTATTTGAACAATCCCCGCCTGGCCGAGACCTATTTCCGACGGGTGGTAAGGGCCAATTATCCTGAACCTCTGGCCGTATTATATCTTGCCGAAACCCTGATGCAAAACGGGAAATTTGAGGATGCAGCTACCTTCTTTGCCCGATACGCAGAGCTGGCACCTGAATCCTGGCATGGGCCAAGGGGAATGGAAGCAGCCAGCCTTGCTCCCAAACTTCTGGCAAACCCCAATTTGTATCAGGTTGAGCAAGCCCGGATTTTCAACTCCAGGGAAGACGATATGACCCCTGCATTTGCCGATCACCGCGCATCCAGTCTGGTATTTGCCTCTTCAAGGGAAGATGCAGTAGGCAAGGATAAAGATCGATGGACGGGTTTCAGCCATACCTCATTTTTTATTTCCTACCTCGACAGGGCAGGAAATTGGTCAAGACCTGTTTTGCTTGATGAAGGGCCTGTGAACACCTCTGTTAATGAAGGAGCTCCTTCTCTCAATGCCTCTGCCACGCGCATGTATTTTACCCGTTGTCAGAGAAGTCCCGACAGGGATCTGGGCTGCCGCATTTTTGTTTCATCCCGCCAGGGTGCCAATTGGGGAGAACCCCAGGAAGTAGTCCTTGTAGCCGACAGTGCCCTTACGGTAGGGCATCCGGCGATAAGTCCTGATGAACTGGAGCTGTTCTTTGTTTCAGACAAGCCTGAAGGACAGGGAAGGTTAGACATCTGGGTTTCCAGGCGAAGGGCTCCGGGTGATTCTTTCGGCCCGCCCGAAAACCTTGGTGCCGTAATCAATACTCCTGGAAATGAAATGTTTCCCTATGTTCACGAAGACGGTTCCCTGTATTTTGCGTCTGATGGCCATCCTGGCCTTGGCGGCCTGGATTTGTTTGTAAGCCGTAGAGGGCCTGAAGGCTTCTCCCAGCCGGTAAATCTTGGCGTACCGCTAAACAGCACGGCAGATGATTTTGGTATTGTTTTCTATCCCGGACGAGAACAGGGCTTTTTTACTTCCAATCGTCAGGGAAGCAGGGGGTATGATCTGTATTCCTTCTACCTGGCGCCGCTTGAGTTTACCATTTCAGGGGTTGTCAGAAGTGCTGCAGATCGCCGTCCTTTGGCCGGTGCAAGCATACAGCTGATTGGTTCTGACGGCAGTTTGCTGCAGGCTGAGTCTGGCAATGACGGGCGCTATAATTTCGGTAAGGCCCAGGTTAACGAATCGGTTTTTTATAACCTGGTGGCCAGCAGGGAACGTTATTTTGCCTCCAGGGGAGAAATATCCACAAGAGGAGCTGAAAGCAGCATGGATTTTACCCTGGATTTTGAATTGGAACCCATTCCCCAGGCCCCCATTGCCCTGCCTGAAATCCTGTATGATTTTGCTTCATGGGAGCTCCTGCCGCAATTCAGGGATTCTCTGAATGGCCTTGTGCGTACCATGGTAGACAACCCCAATATCGTAATAGAACTGGCTTCGCATACAGACAGCAGGGGCACGGATGAAGTGAATGATACCCTTTCCCAGAGACGGGCACAGAGCGTGGTGGAATAGGTGGTTGCTCAGGGAATTGAAAC
>CAZFOI010000390.1:0-2255 GCA_964520605.1 uncultured Bacteroidales bacterium | reverse complement strand
CGCACAAGGTGTCGCCGGTGTGGATGTTTTTAAATCCTATGGCTGCGCCAATATCACCTGCCTCTATGCGCTCAATGGGATTCTGCTTATTGGCATGCATCTGCAGTATCCTGGAAATACGTTCTTTGGAACCGGTTGAAGCATTGTAAATGTAGGAACCTGCATCCAGGCTTCCACTGTATACCCTGAAGAAGCACAAACGGCCAACATAGGGGTCAGTGGCAATTTTAAAGGCCAATGCAGCGAATGGTTCTTTTGCATCGGCCTTGCGGAGTTCTGTTTTGTCATTCTTTGGGTTGATGCCCTCAACAGCTTCAATATCCAAAGGTGATGGAAGAAACTTAATAACGGCATCGAGCAACATCTGCACGCCCTTATTCTTAAAGGATGATCCACACAAAACAGGTGTAATGCGAAGATCAATGGTGGCCTTGCGGATGATGGCGATCATCTCGTCTTCAGAGATGGAATCAGGATTATCCATGAATTTTTCGAGCAGCTCTTCGCTTTCTTCAGCACAGCCTTCAATTAATTTCATGCGATAATCCGATACGGTATCGGTAAGGTCTTCCGGAATGGGGATTTCCTGATAGGTCATTCCCAGGCTTTCTTCATCCCAGATATAAGCCTTATTGGTAATCAGATCTACCACACCACGAAAGTTTTCCTCATAACCTATGGGAATCTGAACCGGAACCGCATTGAGACCAAGGCGCTCGCGTATCTTCTCTACCACGGCAAAGAAATCGGCTCCTGCCCTGTCCATTTTGTTTACAAAACTGATGCGGGGAACGCCATACTTATCAGCCTGACGCCATACTGTTTCAGATTGAGGCTCTACTCCGCCAACAGCACAAAAAAGGCCAATGGCTCCGTCCAGAATTCTCAAACTCCTTTCCACTTCAACGGTAAAGTCTACGTGACCAGGAGTATCTATGATATTAACCTTATATTGTTCATCACGGAAATTCCAAAAGGTAGTAGTGGCAGCCGAGGTAATGGTAATGCCTCTTTCCTGCTCCTGTACCATCCAGTCCATGGTGGCCGCCCCGTCATGTACTTCTCCCAGGCGATGGTTGACACCGGTGTAGAATAATATACGCTCGGTAGTGGTAGTCTTACCGGCATCAATGTGGGCCATAATGCCAATATTGCGCGTATATTTAAGGTCTCGGGGCATGGGCAGTCAGTATATTAAAATCTGAAATGAGAGAAAGCCTTGTTGGCTTCTGCCATTCTGTGGGTATCTTCCTTTTTCTTGTATGCAGCACCTTCTTCCTTACTGGCGGCAACAATTTCTCCTGCAAGTTTGGCAGCCATTCCCTTTTCATTGCGCCTGCGGGAATAATTGATAAGGTGCTTGATGCCGATAGACATTTTTCTGTCTGGTCTGATCTCTGAAGGAATCTGGAAGGTGGCACCACCTATCCTGCGACTTCTAACCTCAACAGAGGGAGTCACATTGGCCAGGGCCTTTTTAAACACTTCCAGACCATCATCCTTGGTTTTGTCAGAAACAATGTCGATGGCATCGTAAAAAATATTGTATGCCAGATTCTTCTTTCCCCTGAGCATCAAATTATTCACAAATCGGGTAACCAGGACATCATTGAACCTGGGATCGGGGAGCAAGATTCTTTTCTTTGGTTTTGCCTTTCTCATATCAAATAGAAAATTTTATGCAGCTGCGAAAATGCTATACACTATTTCTTTGCCTTCGGGCGTTTGGTTCCATACTTGGAGCGGCGCTGATTGCGACCGTCTACACCACTTGTATCCAGGGCACCCCTGATTATGTGGTAGCGGACACCAGGAAGGTCTTTTACCCTTCCACCACGGATAAGCACGATAGAGTGCTCCTGAAGGTTGTGGCCTTCTCCCGGGATATAGGCGTTGACTTCCTTACCATTGGTCAGCCTAACCCTGGCAACCTTACGCATGGCTGAGTTCGGCTTCTTGGGAGTTGTGGTATACACCCTTACACATACGCCGCGGCGCTGCGGACAAGAATCCAAAGCCGGCGACTTGCTCTTGTAGGTAACCTTTTCCCGTCCCTTGCGAACCAATTGTTGTATTGTAGGCATACTAAAATCTAAATTTTGTAAAAACTTCGTTCTTATTTGGTTAAATTCAATTCTCGCTATTTTGGGGAGTGCAAAGGTACATTTATTTTTTGAAAACCAAATAAGGTTTTACAAAAAATCGACCTCAGACACAAATATTTGCCCGCACCGAAACTCCGGTCTGATAAAAGA
>CAZFOI010000389.1:0-2265 GCA_964520605.1 uncultured Bacteroidales bacterium | reverse complement strand
GCAATCTTGGCAGGGTTCCAGTGCAGTGAGTTGGCATCAGGTGAGCTGGCAACCCCGGCGTCGCCCATGGCTGCAGACCTGGCATCAGGGGCAATCATCAAAAATGGAACTGCGGTGGAAATGGTATTCAGACTTCGCTGACCCAGGAGGTCATTGTATCCGGGACCTTCCTGCGCAAATGACATCCAGCAGATGGACATCAGAACAACTGCAAGTGTAGATTTAAGGTAAAAAGACTTCATTGATTGATTCGATTTGTTTTCTGTATCAAAAAATTACCAGTTTAAGGCAAACTGCTGATAATGCCACGATGTATTAGAAACCGCAAATATAACGAATTATTGTGCAGCTTATTGTTTTTTAGGTCACGGTCTGACTATCAATAATTTGCTACTACTGCTCACCACTTGGCCGCTACCATTGGATACCCGCAGGCGATACACATACAAGCCATTGCCTGCAGCCTGACCAAAATCTGTGGTTCCATCCCAGTATACCTCACCTGAGCTAAACCCTCTGGGTACGACCCGCTCGCTTAAAGAACGGATCAATCTGCCCTGCATATCGTAAATATCAACTTCAATCAGAAGCTCATTAAATGCCTGATTGTGCCAAAAAACAAAACGGGTATCGCGACGCAAAGGATTGGGATAATTCATTAAATCGCTTATGGAAATGCCTGAAGATCGCACCACCACAAATTCAATGCTGGCAGAAGAGGGATTGTTCATGACATCCCAGGCTCTGAGAGTAAGGGTATGGTGCCCCTGTTCAAGCCTTGAGAACGGATAAACCACCCTGCCGCTTGTATGGGATCCTGGTTCTGACTGGTACCAGGAGTTCAAAACAATTGGCTGATCATGGCGATTATTCAATATAGCCACTATATCATGTCCGATACGGCCGGTAATGTTGATGCCGCTTTCATCCGATAAAAAGGCGAGCAAAACCGGGCGTTCGTGGGTCATTGAGCCGCTGCGAAAAGTGGTATCGTTCATGTAAATGCTAATTTCAGGGCCCTCCTGGTCGGGCGGGGCGTTAAGCAGGCTGCCTCCAACAACAAAGCCATCAAAAGCACCATGCGCATCCTGAATGCCATTGTCAGCATAATAGCTGATAAAACCTTCTCCAAAGTGATAGGAAATATCTCGCGGAACAACGAATTCGAAATGAAACCGTCCGTCAACTACCGGGGCCTGGCCGCGAAACAACATGGCATCGCGTAAATAAAATGGTGCTTTGAAGCTTCCAGAAGCATTTGCCAGGGTTTGATAAGCCGTCTTTTTATCGAAAACCGTCGGAAATACCATGCCCTGGTATGACTCAGCAATCTGGCCATTCTGATCAGCAATGAAGCCGCTTATGGATACTTTCTCAAATGCCCTGATGGTATCCGGAGCTGACTCTGTAATTACATTGAGTTCTGGATATCCCATTTGCATGGAGGGATCACCAAGTAAGACAAAATTGCTGATCCGCCATGGGTGCAGCATGCCGGAACTGGATACTTTCGCCATACGGATAATATCACCCAGACGGGGCATTTCCCCGTTGTCCATTCTCTGGAATGCATGCCGCATAAAATGATCGTTCAGGACAAAATTGGTGCCTGCCCATGCCAGTCGGGTGGTTGTGTAAAGCGCCACGGCGCCTCCTTCCGGCCGGAGTAATATTCGCACACCTGCAGAAACATCCCCCGGATCCGGTTGATCGAAACTGCTGAACTCACAGGTTGCCGTCATCATAACCGGCAAATTGTAACGGTTGTTCCAGGTAGCGATATCATCAAATGTAACCACCCTTTCATGGGCCAGTCCTCTTACTCCTCCGTGTCCAATGTAGTTTACCAGCAAAGCACCCTGGTTAATGCGATTGTTAATGGCAGCATTTACATCCGGATACCTTGATCCACCGGCCAGCGTCTGAAGACGGTATGCATCCAGGTAAATTTTATCAACTACATATTGGGGATGAGCTAAACTTAATTGATTTGTAAGAATTTCAGCATGAGAAAAATGGGTGTTGAAGTCTCCATCATCAGCAATAAACACCACCCGGTTGCGCCAATCGGCATAATTTCCAATCCTGCCAGCCATTCCCGGATTACTGGCAGAAGGTCCTGAAGACAATTGCCTGCTGCTGTAACGAATGATCTTGTCGATAACCTCAGCAGCTTCTTCACTGGTCCTTACAGGCAATCGCCCAATGCCAATATCAAGGGTTCCGGCAGCATCCATTCCTTCACCGTTTGACAGCAATCCACAA
>CAZFOI010000388.1:0-2271 GCA_964520605.1 uncultured Bacteroidales bacterium | reverse complement strand
GCATAGAAAAAAACACCGGTTCGTATCGCGGTTCGCTCTATGGCCTGAGCTCTAACAGCAGGTTTTCGGCCTTTAACCGCCATCCCAACTTTTCAAGAAAACTCAAAAACCTGTATTTTACCGGCGGCAGTGTTCACCCCGGAGGCGGCATCCCTCTATGCCTTGCTTCAGCCGCCATTGCAGATCAGCACATTCCAGCGGCAAAATAGATCACCCGGCAACAATTTGTGCTGCCTGCTTGTTAGCATAAAAACCACATTTGGATGAAACATTCTCTTTTTGGCATTCCGGCTTTCTACATCGGTCTTATTTTGGTTGTTTATCATCTGATTGGTGTGGCAGGTATGGGAGTGCCTGCAACACGCGAAATTTTTCTTGGGTTGATGCCGCTTTCCCTGCTGATGGGAGCCATGATACTGTTTTCATTTCATAGCTGGAAAACCCTCCCCGATGTGCCTGTTTTTGTTTCCATTGCCCTGGGGGGATACCTGATAGAAATAGCCGGTGTTCTGAGCGGACTGGTGTTTGGAGAATATAGTTATGGCAGCGTGCTTGGGCCTAAATGGCTTGGAACCCCGCCATTAATCGGCCTCAACTGGTTGATGCTTACCTATGCCATGTATGCCCTGCTGGAACCCCTGCGTATGCATGCCCTGCTCAAAATACTGATCGGAGCTTCAGCTCTGGTAGTATACGACTATATCATGGAGCCTGTAGCCATTTCGCTTGGGATGTGGGACTGGGGATCTGTTGTGGTGCCCATACAAAACTACATCGCCTGGTTTGTCATTTCATTTTTGTTTTTGGGCTTGATGCATTTGACGGGCATCAGGGCCTCTAACAAACTGGCGCCATGGTTGCTGGTTTCCCATCTGCTTATGTTTCTGTTATTACAGGCAATTCTGGTCTGGCCATGATCCGGGCGGCTCCTCACCGGTTGTTTGCCTTTTTTTTTGATGCCTGGATGCATCTGAAAATCCGCAGATCCTTCCGCGAAGTTGTTATTCATAACAACACCCGGGATCAGGGCAGGGCAATTCTGGTAATTGCCAATCACGTCGGATGGTGGGATGGATTCTGGGCCCGGTATATGAACGCAAGGGTATTCAGAAGACGGCTGCATGTAATGATGCTGGAGGATGAGTTAAAAAAAAGAAAATTTCTTCGGTGGCTCGGGGCATTTTCTATACAACCGGGAAGCCGCAGTGCGGCAAAGTCGCTCTTATACGCTAAAAACCTGCTGTCCGAAAAGCCAAACATGGTGTTGGTATACCCCCAGGGCCGGTTTGAGTCAATGCATCAACATCCCTTGCAATTTGAAAAAGGCTGGTTCCGAATGACAGAAAATCCATCCGGTTTCCAATATGTTTTCATGGCCTGTTTAACGGATTACTTCAAATATCCACGTCCGGGCCTTTCCATATACCTGGAAACACCTAAGGACCTGCCGCACACAGCAGAAGAAGTTGAAAGCAGCTACAATGCATTCCTGAAACGGTCTATTGAATCACAAAACGCAATGACACAATGAGTTGGATTGCCGTTTTTATGATATTGTTTTTGTTGATGCGGATACTGGTGGCCCTGGTCAACCTCCTTACGCGGACCTGGCCCAAAGTTCCCGATCCCGTCCAATGGCCTGGTGTGTCGGTACTGATACCGGCAAGAAATGAAGCTGACAGGATAGGTCAATTGCTTGATGATCTTTCCAGGCAGGATTACCCAGATTTTTCCGTTTGCGTATACGATGATCACTCCGAAGACAACACATTGGATGTTTTAAAGCATTGGACCGACAGGGATCCGCGTTTTGGATACATTCAGGGTGGGCCGCTTCCGAAAGGCTGGCTGGGGAAAAACCACGCCTGCTTTCAGCTGGCTGCCAGGGCCAGGGGGAAGTATTATCTTTTCCTGGATGCGGATGTTAAGATTCAGCCCGGCCTGATTCGCCGGCTGATTATGATATCCCTGCATTTCAGACTGGGTTTGCTGAGTGTATTTCCCCGCCAGATAATGCACTCCCTATCCGAGAAACTTGTTGTTCCGTTAATGAATTGGGTCCTGGTGGGATTGTTGCCTCTGAGAATGACAATGTATTCTTCCAGATCGTCACTTTCGGCAGCCAATGGACAGTGCATGCTTTTCGATGCCGAAGCGTATAAGACCCACCAGTTTCACAGCCATTTCAGAAAAAGCAAAACCGAAGACATACATATTGCCCGGTTTATGAAACAGAAAGGATTTCCTTTGCTTACCCTTCTGGGCAATGAC
>CAZFOI010000387.1:0-2275 GCA_964520605.1 uncultured Bacteroidales bacterium | reverse complement strand
CAGAGTCTGTAAATCCATATTTTGTGATGCTGCCACCAATGTCGATACTAATAACTATATCCTTCATCCGGGGGTGTTTTGATGCCGGGTTATTCAATGATAATTTCGTCTACAAATATAAAGGCATTTCCTCCGGCACCCAAATGCCATTCTGGTATAATACCATAGTTTTTTGCAAAAACCTTAACAAACCTGGCGCTGGCTGTTACCGGGCTTGCCAGGTCTTTAACAACAATATCATAATCATTATCGGCAATTTCGTGGTATATCCTGACTAAGGGATGGAATTCTTTCCCATCCTGAGAAATCATGAATTCCACATACTCAGGCATCCATATCCAGGACCTGATCTCCTGCAGAAATCCAGCACCCACCCTGGAGATATTCCTGGTATCCCGAAGATCAACAACTGCTTCAAAATCTGTCCTTACATATCCCTGCCAGCCGCCCAGACGGAAATTGTCGCCGCCCCTGACATTGTCTATCAGTGCTTCCGGCCCTCCGGCAGTATAGGAACGGTGTACCTGACTGATTACCATAATATCCCTGTCGGTTTGCACCTTTGAGTAATTGGCTTCAACAGGCATACTAAAGCCCCTTTCCCTGCACCAGGAAACAGCCCTGATACGGCTGGTTTCATCAATACGGATGGGGCTCTGGTAGTGAAGGGAGTGCTTGCCGGGTTCAGTTCCGTCAATGGTATAATAAATCTCAAGGCCTTCCTCAATGCTACCCAACACAATGTCAACATACTCCCTGAATGCGGTTTCTTCCCGATTGGCATAAGGCACAGGAACAATCACATGGTCAGTTATTTTTGTCACTGGTCTGTTGCCTTGTCCTGTACCCCAAAGCGGGTTGGGCAGCGGGCCCATCTCAAACCAGAGTTCGCCACCCTGCATGATTTCATTATGGTAGAGGTAGCTTCTGTTCAGCATCTGTCCGTTAAGTCTGGCTGATTGTATGTAAATGTTTTGCTCGCTGTTTTCCGGGGCTAGGATACTGAAAATTTTGCCGTTTTCCAGTTCAATATGCGCTTCCCTGAATAGGGGAGCTCCGATTACATAGACATCCGTACCCGGAGTAACCGGATAAAATCCCATAGCGCTGAAAACATACCAGGCCGACATCTGTCCGCAATCTTCGTTCCCTGGCAGCCCGGCAGGGGTATCGTCGTACAATTCTGTCATTATCCTGCGCACCATTTCCTGGGTCTTGTATGGTTTATCCACAAAATTGTACAGGTATGCCATATGATGGCTGGGCTCATTTCCCTGGACATATTGACCGATAAGTCCGGTAATGTCCTTCATGTCGCGCCCGCTTACAGGCATGTCGGTGTTAAATAGACCGTCTATCATCAATTCAAATGCTTCATTCCCTCCATGAAGCCCGATCAGGCCCTTAATGTCCTGAGGAACAAAAAAGCTGTATTGCCATGAATTGGCTTCTGTAAAATGCCAGTCAACGCGGGTCGGGTCAAAGGGCGTGATCCAGCTTGCATTGATTCTGGGACGCATAAAGCCCGTCCGGGGATCGAATATATTCTTATAGTATTGGGCCCTTTGTATATACTCACGGTATATGTCCTGCTTCCCCAATTGCAGGGCAAATTGAGCTATGCACCAGTCGTTATAGGCATACTCCAGTGTCTTTGATATGGATTCATGCTCCAGGTTCCCTGGTATGTGTCCGAACTCCCTATAGGCTTTCAGTCCAAAATGATCCTGGCTGGCGCTGTGCATCATTGCCCTTAGGGCATGCTCAGGATCATAATCCCTGATACCCTTAACCCAGGCATCTGCAATTACAGATACGGCATGATACCCAATCATGCAGAAGGTTTCATTTGCAGCCAGTTCCCACACCGGCAGCAATCCGCCTTTCTCGAACATATCCAGGAAGTTGTTAACAAATGCATTGCTTTTGCTGGTTTCGAGAATGGTCATCAAAGGATGCCATGCTCGGAAGGTGTCCCAGAGTGAGAAAACAGTATGCATGGGGTAGGCTCCCCCATGGTGTATTTTCATATCCATTCCACGATAGCGTCCATCTACATCCGAAGCCGTATTTGGTTGAATATAAGCGTGATATAGTGCTGTGTAAAAGGTTCTTTTCCTGGCTTCGGAAGATTCATCTATCCTTATTCTGCCAAGTACCTCATTCCATGTGTCAAATGCATGCTTGCGTATACTGTCAAAATCCCATCCGGGCAGTTCCTGCTCCAGATTCGCAATGGCGCCTTCCAGGCTGGTAAAGGATATGCCGGTTTTTA
>CAZFOI010000386.1:0-2283 GCA_964520605.1 uncultured Bacteroidales bacterium | reverse complement strand
GAATGCCGGAGTAGTAAGGGTAATCAGAAGATCAGGACGCTCATTAATGGCCGCTTCAATAATCTGTGGTAAAGAGCCAATCTCTCCATTGGCAGAATACTTTCTAAGGTCGAAGTGGGTGCCAGGCTGCAAGCCGCTTTCCATAAGGCCTGCAAAAATTCCTTTTTCAGCTTCATCCAATACCATGTTGTCTATCAGGGTAACCAGGGCAATCTTTGCCTTGCGCTCCAGACTAACCCTTTGGGTACGACCCGCCAGCATCGATTCTTCAAGCAATCTTTTTGCAATAGGACCCGGTTGCCACCCTTTACCGAGTGACGCAAGAACCTGCTGGTTAAGAGACAACATCTCAGGAATTACATTGTCTATTCTCATGCTCGATGCCGGTTCTCCGTCAAGCAGGGCAATGGCTACATCGGCGGTGTAACGGCCCACCAAATGGTAATCAGCTCCCAGACCAAATAGTGCGCCTGCTTCTGAATCAGTGGGATCATTGGTAATTACTGGCACACCTGCCTGCCTTGCAGAACTGATTATCAGAGGTGCGGCTGCAATGGCAACCGTATCACCACCAATCCAAACGGCATCAACACCAGATGCCAAAAGAGATTTCACCGCTTCAGCCACTTCAGCAGTTACTGTGGCAACGGCTTCTTTAAGTTCGATTCCAAGCTCAGCACAAATGGCCCTGGCCTCATACATACAGGCTTCGGAGCATTGTTCGCCCGGATTCCAGACTACTCCGACTCGTCTGATTCCGGGATTCATCTCGTGCAATACCCTGAACGCTCTTTCTACAGGCTGAAATGTGCCAACCCCTGCCAGATTGGGTGGATGTTCATGAGGTTCCCTGCCGGTTATTCCCACTCCGGCACCGTAAGGATCGGTTACGGCTCCAAAAACATGAAGCTTTTTTACGGATTGATTTGCCTTTGCGAATACCTGCAAAGCAACTGTACTGGAGGTAATTACCAAGTCCCACGGGCCGTTGGCAATGTCACGGGCAATGGCATTGGCTGTTCCATAGTCGCCCTGGGCATTGAATATTCTAACATTGGAACCATCCGGAGCGTAATGACTGCTTTCCTTAAGCCTGCTGATTATCCCGCCAACGTGGGTGTCAAGAAGCGGAGTGGATGCGAATTGCATGATGGCGATTCTGGGATAACCATCCCTGTTTCCAATCCTGGTCTTGCGCTGACCAAGGTCAGATACAAGCAGGATGCCTGAAAGAAAAACCAGCAGGGTAATGGCTACCCATAGGTTTTTAACTACATCCTTCATTGCTGCTGATTTAATTTCCAAGTAGTTTTATAGAGAACATCCATTGCCCTGAAGGCGAAATTCTATTTACGTGGCCCTCATTTTCAAAAACCCTGGCATACCCTGCAGACCAGGTGGTTTTCATATAAGAGAACATGACCACTTCCAGATCTAACTGGAAGCCTGCATTAAACAGGTTTCTCTGACCATTTCCTTTTAAAGGATCAGTAATAAGATGGCTGCCGAAAACAGAACCAAAGGCATGTGTGGGGTAAAGCCAGGTAGTTCCAAAATTACGCATGCGCAATGGCCTGAAATTCAGCTCAGCCATGGTGCGCACGAACTGTCTTGCCGGTATGGCGTCTATAGCGGCACCCGGAAAGGCAACCATTCCCCTGTATTGTCTTGCATCCCTCCAGTCTATATAATTGTTCCGGAACCCTCCAAGGTAAAAATTGGATAGGGCAGACCCTTCAGTCCCAAATGAAGCACCGCTTGTATTTCTAAGCCAGAAACTGGTGTTTCTGGATAGAGGAACCAAAAAACCCACCGACTGCTCGGAAATCAGGCTGGGATAAAAGTCCCCTCCTGCAAACAGTGTGCTGGCTGTTATATTCCACTTATATCCTTTTTCATCGTCTATACCCCCGAGGGTTCTTCGGAGTTTGGAAATACCATAACCTGCTGTTGCACTCTGAAACTGACGAATAGGGGTTTCAATGCTCTGGTAATTAGGCAATACTTCCAGTTTGCCATAGGTGTGCAATCCAAAATGATAGCTGGTTTGCCGCGGGGCTTTTATGGTGTTAGTGTACTTATAGCTAATTCCGGCATGATAACCTGCCCGGCTTCGTTTGGTAGGGCCAAAAAGATCGTAGAAATCGGTCTTGTTCCAGGAGGATGTGAACTCCCATAACCTGTATCGGACATCCAGATGGGCATGCAATTTTTGCTCATCCTTATAGTTGCTCCAGGGCGAGCCGGCCAAAAACAAGTCTATTTGTGCCAGGGCCAGAGGAT
>CAZFOI010000385.1:0-2294 GCA_964520605.1 uncultured Bacteroidales bacterium | reverse complement strand
TTTTGAAATATTTATACCGTACCAATTCAATTACGGAGGATTGTCAATTGGAAAAAACGAAAAGAAAAATACTTCTGGTTGAGGATGATGCAAGCTTTGGGGGCATCCTGAAGTCTTACCTTGAACTCAACGAATATGAAGTCAGATGGGCGCTTAATGGGAAGCAGGCACTGCATATGCTGGGAGACCCCGGGTTTGACCTTTGCCTTTTAGACATTATGATGCCGGAAATGGATGGGTTTTCCCTGGCCCGGGAAATCAGAAAAAAAAGCAGACGAATCCCTTTCATTTTTTTAACAGCAAAATCCTTAAAGGAAGATCTTCTGGAAGGCTATCGCCTGGGAGCTGACGATTATATTACCAAGCCCTTTGACAGTGAATTGCTGATATACAAAATTGAAGCGGTACTACGCAGAAACAGGGATTCTAAGCAAGCTTCCGATAAGATTCAAATAGGAACGTATTGCCTTGACCCCACTGACAGAAAGCTTTTCCATGGCGATTCGTTCAGAAAACTTACTCCCAGGGAAGCTGAACTATTAGAAATACTGGCTGACAACAAGAATCAGGTCTTACCAAAAAAACAAGCCCTTGAAACCATTTGGGGCGATGACAATTATTTTGCATCCCGTAGCATGGATGTATATGTTGCCAAGCTAAGAAAATACCTCTCCCAAGACCAGAGTCTGGGCATTGAAACCCTTTATGGAAGTGGCATCAGATTGATCGACAAATCCGGGCATAAATCCTGATGTTCTCAGGATTTTTCAGTCAATACCTGCTTAAGTTTGGTTTCCAGCTCTTCCGAAAGCTCAGGGTTATCAAGCAGCAATTGCTTTACAGCGTCCCTTCCCTGCCCCAGCTTCGTTTCTCCATAACTGAACCAGGATCCGGATTTTTTTACAATGCCATGGTCAACTGAAAGGTCAATAAGCTCACCGGCCTTGGAAATGCCCTGCCCATAGATTATATCGAATTCGGCCTGACGAAAAGGCGGAGCCAGTTTGTTTTTAACCACCTTAACCCTGGTCCGGTTGCCAACAACATTCTCTCCTTCCTTGATCTGGGAAATCCTTCTGATATCCAATCTCACAGAAGCATAAAATTTCAGTGCATTTCCCCCGGTTGTGGTTTCAGGATTGCCAAACATAACCCCTATTTTCTCCCTCAACTGGTTAATAAAAATGCAACAACATCCTGTCTTATTAATGGTTCCTGTAAGTTTCCTCAGTGCCTGTGACATAAGTCTTGCCTGAAGCCCTACTTTTGAATCGCCCATTTCACCTTCAATCTCGCTTTTCGGGGTCAATGCAGCTACAGAGTCAATAACGATGATGTCAATGGCACCAGATCTTATAAGATTCTCCGTAATCTCCAAAGCCTGCTCTCCATTATCCGGCTGGCTGACCAACAGATTCTCAATATCAACCCCAAGCTTTCGGGCATAGTTACTGTCAAAGGCATTTTCTGCATCAATGAATGCGGCAATTCCACCTGCTTTTTGGGCTTCAGCAATGGCATGAATGGCCAGGGTGGTTTTTCCTGAAGACTCAGGACCATATATTTCTACCACACGCCCCCTTGGAAAGCCTCCGGTACCAAGTGCCATATCCAGGGTAACTGAGCCTGTGGATATGGCTTCTACCGGAACGACTGCCGAATCGCCCAGTTTCATGATGGTCCCCTTGCCATAGGATTTTTCTATCTTGTCAAGTGTGAGCTGTAAGGCTTTGAGTTTTTCTGAGTGAATGGGTTTGTCTTTGTTCATATAATTTGTTTTATGTGCTAAGCAGATCGCGGGCAAAATGCAAGAAAATCAAAGTTAGGGATAATTTGTGTTTCCACTTCGTGAAGGAATGGATTTTGTTCGCAAACGGCCATATAAATGCACCACGTGTTTTGTTTCAAAAAAGCTTTCATCAAAATACACGGATATTGGGTAAATGGCATGATTGCATGACAATTCCTGAAGTTCCCCGCTCAATTCGCCCCCTTTCAGGTATAATATCCCGTTGGGAAGTGAATTCCGGTTTTCGGATTTGATTTTATCTGCCACCCAGGGGACAAACTCAGGCAAGCGGGTAACGGCACGACTTACCACAAAATCAAATTTTCCATCAACCGCTTCTGCCCTTGACCGCACAGCCTTTACATTTCGCAGATCAAGTGTTTGCGACATGGATTGGACTGCCTCAATTTTCTTTCCTATCGAATCTGCTAACACAAATGAAACTTCAGGGAAGCAAATGGCCAGAGGGAGGCCGGGGAGTCCTCCCCCGGTCCCTACATCAAGA
>CAZFOI010000384.1:0-2295 GCA_964520605.1 uncultured Bacteroidales bacterium | reverse complement strand
GCCATTGAATTATGCACAAAAGACATTCAGGTAGTGGCCCAGGTTGTAGACAATCTGACCCGTCCGGGCTTTGCTCTGATTGCACGAAGGGCATCAGAAAGAAACCTTCCCACATTTGTTTTTGACTCCGATCAGATGAAAGACGGAGGCACCCTTTGTCTGGCACGGGATTATTTTGATGCAGGACTGGAAGCTGCTGAAAAAGTGGTTCGCATTTTAAGGGGAGCGAACCCTCGCGATATTCCATTTAACAACACCAAGTCTGAATCATTGATTATTAATGGAGAACTGGCCGCGCGCTTTAGACTGAATATATCATCAGAGCTTCGCTCGCGTGCCATCTCATTTTCACCATAATATTGAATTCCATGCGCATCCGTCACGAACAAAGGGGCCAATATCTGCTGGTTTTTTTGCAGGGCAGGCTCGATGCCAGCTGGTGTGAATTATTCGAGGAACAAGTCTTTGTCCTTGTACGTCAGGGGCATCACCATCTGGTTTTGGATTCATCAGAGCTGGAGTATTTGAGTTCTGCCGGTATAAGGTCATTGGCAAAGCTTTATAAGGAGCTGTTGGGTGTCCAAGGCGATTTTACGCTTTCCAGACCCACCGGATTTGTAAAAAACACCCTGGAAGCTACCGGATTTGGTCAATGGTTATCTGAAAATTGGCCTGATGATATGCCGTCTTCAGACTCGGATATTGAAGTCAGTACCCTAAAGGAAAACTTTCAGGTATTCTCTCTTCTTTCAGATTCAAATAAAGACGGTGCGCCAGAAGGCTCCATGGGGCTGAGCCTTGGACAATTCAAGGGATGGTCGCCCTGGGGTACCAACGAAAAAACCATAGCAGAACACCTGGATCTTGGGCATTTGCGATTTGCGCTTGGCATTGGATGTCCATATGATCCGGCAACCGGCATTTCTGCTTCATTCGGCGAATTTGTTGCGGTGGATGGAAATCTGGCATACCAACCCCCTGATGCCACTGCACGCCCTGACTATATGGTAAATGAAGGCAATTATACGCCCGTCATACAGGCCATTCAAGCCATTTTTATGGATGGGAACATGACACACCTGATTCGTTTTTCACCTGAGAATCAAGCCTGTTTCGGACTCTCTGAGCTGGCAGAAAAAGCATTGGATGCCACCGGAGCTTCTTCGGCAGGGCTGGTAATCCTTGGAGAAATTGATGGAGTAGTGGGAGCCCACCTGATACACCCTCCGACAAACGAAAAACTTCCAGACTTTCCCGAACTGCGCGACCATCTGATGTTTTCGGGAGAAAGGATGCATGCAGGAAAACAGGCATTGATTGTTGGTCTGGTCAGCAGGCAGGAAAAAGTCAGAAGCGAAAACACATTATACCCTATGGGTTCCGCAGTTGAATCATTATTCGGACACCTGCACGCTGTAGTATTTCCCTATCAGACTTTGCAAAACGGGAAAGTTGCACTCAGGGAAGTGGTTAGAAGATTCTTCCACGCCTCTCCCCCTCTGACTGTCATGCACCTTTTATCAGATAACCGATCATTAAGCGGGTTAGGAGAAAGCGCTCTCATCAGGGGTGCCTGCTGGTGTGCACCCGTTAAAATTCAGGAGGATTTGCCATGAGTCTGGTCATAGGAGCTTTTACCATAGGTTTGATACTTTCCCTATTATCCATGGGCATGCTGATCAGCTTTAGAATGATCCGCTTTACCGATATTACCGTAGATGGGTCCATTACCCTGGGAGCGACAACTGCAGCAGTGCTTATAGTCAAAGGCTGGGATCCATTCACCGCAACCCTGATTGCCACGCTGGCCGGTGTTGTGGCAGGGAGTGTTACGGGTCTGTTACACACCCGTTTTAATATTCAGATGATTTTGTCCGGAATTCTGGTTATGACCGCATTATATTCCGTGAATCTGCGCATCATGCAGCGAAGCAACATTCCCCTGCTGGATACTCCAAGTATTTCCGGGGTGCCTGAATCTCTGCTTCTTGGATTCAGTAAAGGAACTGAAAAAATAAGTGTTGCCGGCTGGCTTGTCCCGGTTTCTGATCTTGCTGCATTGTTTAGCAGTCTGTTTGTGGTTGTTTTGATCGGGTATTTGTTGAACCGATTCCTGAAAACCCATCTGGGAACCGCACTCAGAGCCACAGGCAATAACCCTCAGATGGTTCGTGCCCAAGGCATCAACCACAATTCAATGATTGTTGCCGGACTTGCCCTGTCTAATGGGCTGGTGGCGCTCTCAGGAGCCCTCCTTGCACAGTATCAAGGGTTTGCCGATGTCCAGATGGGGAT
>CAZFOI010000383.1:0-2298 GCA_964520605.1 uncultured Bacteroidales bacterium | reverse complement strand
AGGCGAAACATCAAACTACCAAAAGAACAGCGAACCCCGGTTATGAAGATTGTTTTTGACACCTCAAAGGAGATACGTTCATCCATCATCAAGGCCACATTGATCATTATTGTGGCGTTTATTCCCCTGTTCTTTCTTTCAGGTATGGAAGGCCGCATGCTCCAACCCCTGGGCATTGCATACATAGTTTCCTTGTTTGCCTCCCTTATTACGGCCATGACCCTTACACCCGTATTGAGCTATTACCTTCTGACCAACGAAAAAAGGCTGTTAAAGGCAGAAAAGGAACCCTGGCTTAGTCGCAATCTGGCCAGGTGGTATGAGCGTTCGCTTCGAAAGGCCATGCAATACAAACGACAGATTATTGCCGTTTCGGGAGTGGTATTTGCTGCTGCCCTGATTGTGCTGCTAAGCATGGGAAGAAGTTTTCTCCCTGAGTTTAATGAAGGTGCCCTTACAATCAATGCCATCAGCCAGCCGGGTATCTCCCTGGATGAGAGTAATCAAATTGGAAGCATGCTGGAAAATGCCCTGCTGGAGATTCCGGAGGTTAGCAGTACCTCAAGACGAACAGGTCGTGGGGAACTGGATGAACACTCCCAATCTACAAACAGTGCGGAAATTGATGTGAACTACACCCTCAATGGAAGACGCAGGGATGATTTTCTTGAGGAAGTCAGGGAAAAAATGTCAAGGGTTCCCGGGGTATCCTTTACCGTAGGCCAGCCCCTGGGCCACAGGATAGACCATATGATCTCCGGTACCAAGGCCAATATTGCCATTAAATTGTTCGGACATGACCTGACCACGCTCTATCAGACAGGCAAGCGAATAGAAGCAGCCATTGGGGATATACCCTTTGTGGTGGATGTTACCACTGAAGAACAAACCGAGGTGCCACAAATGCAAATACGTGCCAACAGGGAAATGCTGGCCTATTATGGCATTCCGGTACACCGGTTTACGGCCTTTACCGAACTGGCATTTTCTGAAGCCAGGTTGGGCGAGATCTATGAAGAGCACCGGAGTTTTGATCTTGTTCTACGCTTAAATGAGCAATACACCCAATCAAGGGAAGGCGTCATGGATGCCCTTATTCAGACTGCCGATGGAAGCTATGTTCCCGTAAATCAGGTGGCTGAAGTGATTTCAACCAGCGGACCCAACGGCATCAGCCGGGAAAATGTGCAGCGTAAACTGGTGGTATCTGCCAATGTAAGCGGTGGTGGTCTGAGCAAAGCCGTGGATCAGATAAGAAACCGGATTGAAAGCCAGGTACCCATTCCTGAAGGCTATAGGGTGGAATATGGGGGGCAGTTCGAAAATACCGAAGCGGCCACAAGGACGCTGATTCTGGCTTCGATAATTGCTGTTCTGGTCATTTTTCTGTTGCTGTTCCAGGAGTTTAAGGATATCCGCCTGGCAGGCATTGTGCTGATTAATCTGCCCCTGGCGCTTATCGGAGGTGTGTTTGCGATCTGGTTTACATCAGGAATTGTTAGCATTCCGGCCATTATCGGGTTTATTACCCTATTTGGGATTGCCACCCGCAACGGAATCCTGCTCATTACCCGATACCAGAAACTTGAAGAGGCCGGAAGCGATCGCCTGCAAAGCATCATAAGCGGCTCAGTAGACAGATTGAATCCCATCCTTATGACAGCACTCACAGCAGGTCTGGCCCTGATACCCCTGGCCCTGAGCGGGGATGTGGCAGGCAATGAAATACAAAGCCCCATGGCAAAGGTGATCCTTGGAGGACTTTTAAGTTCTACGCTATTGAATATTTTCCTGGTGCCCATGGTATACAGCATGATTACCAAACGCAAATCCATAGAGGAGGAAATCAGATGAAAAAATGCATAATACTTATTCCTGCCCTGATGCTGAACCTTTCGGTTCTGGCCCAGAATTCCGTGCAGAGGGTGCTCGAGTTGGTTGAAAGAAACAACACCACCCTTAAGGCCGTAAGACAGCAAATGGAGGCAGACAGGGCAGGCAACCGCACAGGCTTGTTTCCCCATAACCCTGAGGCAGAATTCGCCTATTTGTGGGGAAGCCCAACCGATCTTGGAAACAGAACCAATGTCAGCCTTGTGCAATCTTTTGATTTCCCATCGAGCTACATACATCGAAGCAAAATTGCCGGACTAAGAAACAATCAGCTCGAAGCCGGTTATGCTGTTTACAGGGCTGAAATCCTGCTGGAGGCAAGAATGCTTTGTATAGACCTGGTTTATTACCATACCATGATAAACCAAATTCGGGATCGATTAAAGCATACCGAAAGCATCGCCC
>CAZFOI010000382.1:0-2301 GCA_964520605.1 uncultured Bacteroidales bacterium | reverse complement strand
TTATTTCCGACTATCGCATGACCCGTTCGGCCAACCTGGCCAGATACTATGCCGGCATCAGCCTGCTGAAAACCGGTGACTATGAAGAAGCCATTGTGCATCTGAAACGCTTCCGCGGAAAGGATCAGATTGTTGGAGCCATGGCCCTTGGTGCCATTGGCGATGCTTACCTGGAAATGGAAGACAGGCACCAGGCCAGCAGGTATTATCGCAAGGCTTACCGTTACAAACCCAACGAATTCACCACCCCCCTGTTCCTGTTCAAAGCAGGGCTGTTGTTCGAAGAAATGGGCGAATATCGCGAAGCACTGGCACTGTATGAGCGCATTGAAAGCGAATATCGCAACAGTACAGAAGGCCGCAATATAGAAAGGTATATTGCCAGGGCCCGTTCCTCCAAATAACCACAGTGCCCATGACCCTGAAAAAGCATAACCTGTCGGACATATCACAGCAGGCCATCCCCAATGCCGGCAGTATGCGAATAGGTGTTGCGGTTTCCAGATGGAATCCTGAGATAACCGGTGCCCTGCTGCAGGGGGTCATGAATACACTCAGACATCACGGTGTTCCCGATAATCAAATCAGGGTATATGAAGTTCCCGGAAGTTTTGAGCTTCCGGTAGCAGCGGCCCTTTTAGCGGAAGATGCTGAAATTGATGGGATTATTTGTCTTGGATGCATCATTCAGGGAGAGACCAGGCATTTTGAATTCATTGCACAGGCCGTGGCCAATGGGATAACCCAATTGGGCATCAACAAAAAAATTCCGGTTGTTTTTGGCGTTCTTACTACGGATACCTACCTTCAGGCAAAAGAAAGGGCAGGCGGAGCTCATGGCAATAAGGGCGACGAAGCCGCTGATGCCGTGCTGAGAATGATAGAACTTAAAAAAGCGCTAACGCGCTAAATACCTGCGAACCTACCATCTGTAAAAACAAGAGAAGCATCGTGCAGGGCAAAAACCTGAGGATTGTTTTTATGGGCACTCCCGAGCTGGCTGCCCACTGTCTGGAAGACCTTATTCTGGGAGGCTATCGCATTGCCGGGGTGGTAACAGCACCCGACAAGCCTGCAGGGCGGGGCAGAAAAATCCTTTCTTCGGCAGTAAAACAAATGGCCATTGAGCACAATCTGCCTTTGTTGCAACCAGAAAATCTGAAAGATGCAGGCTTTTTGCAAGACCTCAGGGAGCTGGATGCCCAGCTGCAGGTAGTGGTGGCCTTTCGAATGCTTCCAGAGGCTGTTTGGGCTGCCCCACCCATGGGAACCTTTAATATGCATGCCTCCCTTCTGCCACAATACCGGGGGGCCGCTCCCATCAACTGGGCCATCATTAATGGAGAAAAAATCTCGGGAGTCAGCACCTTTCTTATTGATCATAAAATTGACACTGGCAGGATATTGCTAAGGCGCAGCCTGGAATTGTCAGATATTGAGACCGCAGGCAGCCTTCATGAAAAGCTGAAACCACTGGCTGCAGCCATCATAAGGGATACGATTGATGGCCTGGCAGGCAACAGCCTTAAGGCAGTTGATCAAGATGAATTTGCATCTGCTGTTCCATTAAAGATTGCACCCAAGATCTATCGGGACACCTGCAGGATTTCATGGACCCTGTCCTGCATGGAAACAGAGCGATTGATAAGGGGCCTGAGTCCTTCTCCCGGGGCCTTTTGTGAATTGGTTTCACAAACAGGAGATATTCAGATCATACGCTTGATAATGGGAAGTGCCCTGGAAGTTCGCCACGATTTTGGCCCGGGAACCATGTTTTGCGATCAGAAGAATGAGCTTTGGTTTGCATGTACAGATGGCATGCTTCGCATTACCGAGTTGCAATTGCCCGGGAAAAAAGCAATGAAAACCCCTGAATTGCTTCGTGGATACCGCTTTCAGGACGCGCACCCCCTGCCGGCTTTGTAGGCAGAAAACCAGCAAAAAACACCAAAACCGCTGAAAAACAGGCTGTTTTAGGTTCAAGTTATTAACAAAACATCGGATTTATCAACAATAACGCGCCTTTTGGGCGTTTTAACTTGCTTTTATCTTCAAATACCCTATATTTGTATGAATTAATGGAAACCCCTGAAATAAGTCTAAACAAACTAAAACAAAAAAAAATGAACAAAGCAGAATTGATCGATGCCATCGCATCTGGAGCAGGCTTGACAAAAGCTGATGCAAAAAAAGCATTGGATGCCTTTATCGGCGCCACCACCGCAGCCCTCAAAAAGGGTGACCGCGTAGCCCTCGTTGGATTTGGCTCATTCTCCGTATCAAAAAGAGAAGCCCGCAAAG
>CAZFOI010000381.1:0-2311 GCA_964520605.1 uncultured Bacteroidales bacterium | reverse complement strand
TTCCTCCTTTATTTTTTAATTTTTCCAATACCAAGTGAATCTTTTGAAGGCAGGCCACCGGTTTTGGACTCTTCTCCATGGTGGCCTCCGGTAGCTTCTTCTTCATGGCCTATGATGCTGCCTTCCTTAAAAAGGTAAGTGCGAAGTTCCCGATCCCATCCCGGCATGTTTCTGCGTAGCCATTCGAGCGTCATGCATGCATGCTCTATTTCTTCATCCCGGTTGTGGGCCATAATTTCGGCAAGTTCCGAATCGTTGCTGGTAACCACCCTCTGGTGATACCAATCCACCGCCTCAATCTCTTCCTTGAGGCTGTTCAATGCACGGGAAAAATTGCGCGCCTCCTGCGACAATTCTTCTGCAGGCTCTTGATAATTTGACATAATTATGCTGTTTAATATATGATAAATGATTGTTTTGATGCGTTACCTGCAAATATAGCACTTTCGGGCGAAAAAGTCCAGGCAGCCTCAGCTGTAAATGAAGTTTAAAGCTCCCTGATATAACATCTGGCCCTTTTGTGCTGCCTGGGTTCATAGCCGACCCACAACTGCTGCACCTTGTTGTTGTTTTCCAATTCCCGTGTGGTCTCTACCCTGCGTATACCCCTTTTGTAAAATGTGCCCACAATCTTTTCAAAAATCAGGGCATGAATTCCTTTTCCCTGGTAATCAGGCCTGACTCCGATCAGCAGCATGTCAACCGTATCGTTGTGCTTCAGTGCTTTTAACACATGCCAAAAGCCAAATGGGTACAAGCAGCCCCGGGCTTTCTGTAATGCCCGGGATAGGGAGGGCATGACCAGGCCAAATGCCACAAGTTCGTCCTGTTCATTCAGAATAACCGACACATAATCCGGATGAACCATTCCCAAAAATTCCTTCATCAAACCTTCAATCTGCTTGTCAGTCAGCCGGGAATATGCATACAAATCACTGTAAACCTCATTAATGAGGCCAAAAACCTGCCTGCCATAAAGCTCAAGATCATCGGATTTTCCCAGGACGGCATTCCTGACCCCGTACCTTTTCGATACCAGGGAGGCAAACTGGGCTATTTTGTCAGGCATAATCGGAGGCACTTCGATGGTGTATTCAACCCAGTCAATGTCCTTAATATATCCCGCCTCCCTTATCATGGCATCGTAATAAGGGTAATTGTACCTGCCAAATGAGGTTGGCATTTCCTCAAATCCTTCTACCAGCACTCCGGATGCATCAAAGGAAGAAAACCCCAGGGGGCCATGTATGGATTGCAATCCCAGTTCTCTGCCCCATTGCTCTACCTTCCCAAGCAAAGCAGCCAGTACTTTCTTGTCTTCAATAAAATCCAACCACCCAAAACGCATGTATTTCCGGCCACGATCCTCATTGTAGCGGTGGTTCACTATGCCTGCGATACGTCCTGCGGGTTGGCCATTTTTGTAGGCCATCCAATACCTGGCGTCGCATACCTCGAAAGCCGGGTTCTTATCTTTGGACAGGGTGGCCAGTTGCCCCCGGTGCAGGGCCGGCACATAATAGGGGTTGTCTTTATAAAGCATATCCGGGAAGCGGATAAAACCCTTTAGCGCTTTTTTACCTTTTACTTCTTTGATTATTATCGGATTGCTCATCTTTAATGAATTATAATCATACGGCAAGATACGGATTTTCGCGCAAGCCTGAGAAGCCCACACCCGTTTCATCATACAGAAGATGCCCTTTTACCGCGTTTAACGTACCGGTTTGCCCAATATTTTTTACCTTCACAATCGAACAAAACTACCAACATGGATTTTAAGGACCTCGTGGCAAAAAGAGAGAGCACCCGCCGTTACAGCAGCAGGGAAATTGAACCGGAGAAAATACAGATTATTCTTGAAGCCTGCCGGCTGGCCCCTTCGGCATGCAACAGCCAGCCATGGAAAATAATTATGGTTACCCGGCCCGACCTGGTAAGTGAAATTGCCCAAACGACCTATGGCCCGGCATTGAGATTCAACAAATTTGTTTCAGAAGCACCGGCAATAGCTGTGATTGTGGCAGAACCCCCAAGTTGGTTGTCGAAGATTGGCAGTGCGGTAAAGGACAAAAACCTGGCCCTTATGGACATCGGTATGGTTGCTGAGCATTTTTGTCTCCAGGCGGCCGACCTGGGACTGGGCAGTTGCATGCTTGGCTGGTTCGACGAAAAGAAAGCAAAAGCCCTGCTGGGAGTGCCTTCTTCCAGGCGAATCCAACTTATGATTGCCCTGGGTTATCCAAGTAACGAAAAACCCAGAATGAAAATAAGAAAAAGCATACGGGAGATGTCCTCATTCAATCATTAT
>CAZFOI010000380.1:0-2314 GCA_964520605.1 uncultured Bacteroidales bacterium | reverse complement strand
CGATCCCCTCCCCAGCATCTGAACAGCGCCTGGGAATCAAGCAGTTTGATTTGCTTCATCAAATTGGAAGCATGCATGTCTCCAGAAGCTTCTCCGGCAATTATATAGTATTTCATCCTTTCGCTACATGAAGAGGTAAAAGAAAACAAAGGCGTAAGCAAAAGTGATCAACAGTATTCCCCTGCCGGTTCGGTCATATTTCAGTTTAACCATATAGTATCTGAAGCTGAGCATGTTAGAAAACAATGCAAGCAGCATCATGGTCGAATCTCGCAAGACAAAAGACCCTGCAGGGGTTCTTCCCAAAATGAGCATAATGCCATAAATAAGCCCGTACATGATCACAGGCAGGAAGAGTCCGAGCAATATCCCCAGTGTCCAGTTATCTTTTTTCAGCATCCAGGGTCCATTTTTTTAATTCCGGAATAAGATCATGAGCTGTAAAATCAAATTGAATAGGGACCACCGAAATGAAATTGTTTGCCAAAGCCCATTCATCGGTTTCATTGCTGTTCTCATGGAGCCTGAAATGGCCGGTGAGCCAGTAGTAGTCCTTGCCCCTGGGATCTTTTCTGTGATCAAAATCCTCTTCCCAGTTTGCCCTTGCCTGACGGCAAACTTTTATTCCATTCAATTCTGAATACGCTACAGCAGGGATATTGACATTCAAACAAATACCCTTTGGCAGCCCCCTGCTGAGCACCATACGGGCAATTTGCTGTATGTATGGTTTTGCTGAATTGAAATCGGCATCAAACCTGTAATCGAGCAGGGAGAACCCTATAGATGGGATGTCTTCCATGGCACCCTCAATGGCTGCAGACATGGTTCCACTGTATATTACATTAATGGAGGCATTGGAGCCATGGTTGATGCCCGAAACCAGCAGATCCGGTTTTCTATGCAGCACCTTATTTACAGCCAGTTTGACACAATCAACCGGGGTACCTGAGCAGCTGTACTCAGCGTCTGCTCCATCCAGGGATATTTTTTCCAGTCTCAAAGGATTGACAATGGTTACGGCGTGTCCCATACCGCTTTGGGGTTTGTCCGGGGCAACCACGACCACTTCACCCAATTCCTGCATAAACTCCACCAGGTGCCTGATGCCGGGAGCCATAATGCCATCATCATTGGTAACCAGAATAACCGGTTTTTGCATGATACTATATTTTTGTGCAAAACTAACAAGAATCCGTCACACGCCCAAGCAGTATGTTTGAGCAGACGAACGTTATACTTTGGCTACTCCTCCGGAAACAATGAACTTCATTACCTCCGATGCAGGCGCATCTATGGGAGTAACCTGGGAAGCCGGAACCAAAAAGAGGTTTCCGGAGAAATTATAGGAATGGGGAAGATACACCGCCACAAGATCAGTGCCGGCTCCTATGGATCCAAGATCGTGTTCTGTAATAAATCCAAGTTTGTAAATCCTGCTTTGGGTATTCATCAGAACCATCACCGGGGCGTTAAACTTTTTCTTTTGCCCCACGAAGGCAGAAAGCAGGTCTTTCATTGCAGAATACAAAATACTTATAAGGGGAATTTTGTCCAAAAGCCTCTTAAGATACCTGGAAAGCGGTGTGCGAATTAAAAAGCTACCCAACATGCCAATCAGGGTTATGGCAAGAAGGACCACCACAACCCCCATTCCCGGTATTTGAAATGTAATCAGGCCATCAAGGAATAAAAAAATACGGTATATAACGTAAATGGTTATGGTAATGGGTGCAATCAGCAGAAGTCCCTGAAAAAAGTAATTCATGATACGTCTTCCTGCTTTTCTGAATGGGTTGTAACCTCTGTCCATGGCATTGTTTTTTACAAAGATACACCATTATGCCGGTAGCTTAACTTTTTTTAACGGCTGACAAAATGGCAAGATAAGAGCCCTGGCCTGCTTTTTGACTACCTTTGAATGATTTGTAATTTAATAGAGGATACATTCATTAATAAAAAATACAGATGGAAATATTTATCATTTTTGGGTTTTTTATGCTTCTTAGCTGGTTGGTTTCCAGTCAATTAAAAAGCAAGTTCGCCAAATACTCAAAACTTGGTCTTCGCAACGGCCTATCAGGTAAGGAGGTGGCAGAAAAAATGCTTTCTGATCATGGTATTGACGGGGTGAGGGTAATTTCCACACCCGGCAGGCTTACGGATCATTACAACCCGCTTGACAAAACCGTTAATCTTAGTCCGGAAGTATACTCCGGCCGAAGCATTGCAGCAGCAGCCGTGGCTGCCCATGAATGCGGCCACGCTGTGCAACATGCCCGGGCCTATTCTTTCCTGAAAATGCGCTCCACAC
>CAZFOI010000379.1:0-2314 GCA_964520605.1 uncultured Bacteroidales bacterium | reverse complement strand
GTCGGTTGAAATTATTGGGTCACTTGTAAACAGCAGAAAATTCAAATCAACAATTTTCTCTCCTATCTAAATTACAAGATAAATAATTGCCAGACTATCCCTATTGCAGCACCCAAGGGCACCATATATTGGATAGGAACATGATATTTCTGTAGCAATAACAGGGAAATGAAAGCAGATACTATCGCAAAATAATCCATACCGTTACCATTGGGAAGGATGACTTTGTAACCGAACCAGACCGCAAGATTGAGCACTACACCGACAACAGCAGCCGTGACGCCGGTAAGCGCTGCCTGGAGACGGTGGTTTCCGGCCATGGCCTCAATAAAAGGGGCACCGGCAAAAATAAAGAAAAAGCTAGGAAGAAAAGTCACATAGGTTGTGATCAGAGCGCCGAGAATTGCAGCAGCCAAAGGAGTAAAACCGTCCGGCAGATTCCATGCGCCTAAAAAACCGACAAATTGTGTCACCATAATGAGGGGACCAGGGGTGGATTCCGCAAGCCCCAGACCAATGAGCATCTGTTTGGCGGTCAACCATCCATTAGAAACGGCCACATCCGTAATATAGCTCAGAACGGCATAGGCCCCGCCAAAGGTAACAAAAGCAGCTTTGGTAAAAAACAGGGCAATCTGAGATAAGGTGCTGCTGTAGCCGACCCAGATCCACACCGACCCAACCACTGCGATCCATAAACCGGAAAAGACAAGGAGGATGCGGAAAAAATGGGCCAAAGAAGGCTTGCCTATCTTTTGATCTGATTTAGTTTCGGTTTCGGTAAGGCATTCCCGTGTTTTTTCATCAAAAGCACCTTTACAGAGCACCTCGGGAAATATACGCTGCATGATCAACCCTCCCAGGGCAGCTCCTGCAATGATGTACGGAAATGGAAGCTTGAAGAAAAATATGGCTGTAAAGGCCGCCGCTGCAAACCCATAAAGAAATCGGTGACGAAGAGCTTTTTTCCCGATACGCAGCACAGCCTCCACCACCACGGCAACAACAACCGGTTGGATGCCGTAAAAGGCTGCCGCAACCATCGGGATATCGATATGGGCCACCGCCAGATAGCTTAAAAAGAGCATCACGAATATGGATGGGATCACAAACAGGGCTCCGGCTGTAACTCCCCCAAGAGTACCGTGCATTCGCCAACCGATATAGGTGGCCAGTTGCTGGGCTTCGGGTCCGGGCAGCAGCATGCAGAAATTCAGCGCCCGCAGAAACTGATTCTCGCTGATCCAGTGTTTACGTTCCACCACTTCCTGGTGCATGATGGCGATCTGGCCAGCCGGGCCGCCAAAACTAATAAATCCGAGTTTTGCCCAAAATTTCAATGCGTCCCTAAATGGAATGGTTGAGGAATTCATTTTGATTCAGATCTCCTTTCTGAATGATGTGTTGATATGTCGCTGCCGAAAATTGCAAATCCGAATGTCCCTATAACTCCGAAGCCGAATGCCGTTATCAAATTCACTTCAGGGCTGATCTGCCATAAAAAGGCACCTCCCAGTGCAGCCAAGGCTACAAAAATATCTCTGATGAGGTAGTAAAGCCCGAACATACCAGCCTTGCACTGATCCGGTGCCAGATCCATGATTAAAGCCTTCCGGGTAGGCTCTCCGAATTCTTTTAGCCCCCTCAGAACAAATGCCGCAATCAACCATTCAAAGGATTGGCTGAAAAGCAGTACAAGAGGGAAGAAAGTGAAAAATACAAAAGTCATTAGAACAAATGGTTTTTTAGTGCTTCGGTCCGCCATATATGCTACCGGGATGTAGACAAATATTGCCACAACCATCTCAATAGTGGTCAAAAAACCGAACTGAAACGCCGAAATCGGCTCAGAAATTGCTTTCATGCACCAAACAACTACAAAAGCATAGGGGATTTGTTCACAGAACCGAATGAGGATGTCCGTTACCAGGAGTCGTTTCATTGCAGGATTCATAAATTGTAATAATTTTAATGGATTCTTTTCAGGCGCAAGATTACAGGTATCAGTTTTTGAATCCTTTGCAGGAGAATCATTTTCAATCATATACTGCTGAAGAAACAATGCTGAGATGGCCATCATCAGGGCAACCCCGAAAGCCAGTCGAACTCCGGTTTGCTCTCCCCATATCGATATAAAAAGGCCTCCGATCAGGGGACCAAGAGCCATTGGAATGCGACGAGTCAATGAATGGACGCTCACCCCCATGGTTCTTTTATTTTTCGGCAATACTTTATACATTAAGCTCATGGTGGCCGGCAGGTGTTGATTTGAATTTTCTGCTGTTTACAAGTGACCCAATAATTTCAACCGACG
>CAZFOI010000378.1:0-2316 GCA_964520605.1 uncultured Bacteroidales bacterium | reverse complement strand
TCCGTTCGCATAAAAAACATTCATCATTACATCCTAATCAATCAGGTAACGGTTTTCTGAGGAGAGAAGATCGTCAATGGGTATATTGATGGCTCCCGGAAGACTGTATTTCTCAAATTCACTCTGGGGCCTTACATCAATCAGTTGCAGTATGGGGTCTTTTTCAACCAACATTTGGGCAATGATATCCGGATGAATGAATTGGGTGCCGCTTTTGATCTCCTCAAGGATTTGGTCAGCAGAGAGCCTGTAAGGGGTGGTGGTGTTTTTGGGCACAGCCGCTATAATAATCCCGAGTGTAAGCAACAGGACTGTTAAGAGCATTCGCGGAGTAAATTCAAATTTCTTTTCCATAATATGTATTTTATGAATTTTTGTTTCTAATACTCTTCACGGGGGAACATTTTCTCAGCCCACTCCCCCCCCCAGAACATCAGAACGGCTGCTATAATAACAACCATTACCAGAATGCCTTCGGAAATTCCAAAGTATTCAGACATCCTGGGGAATCCCATGTATTCAGCCGTGTAAAGGCTTTCCCAAAGCGGGTAACCTTCTCCAAAAATAAAGATTCCGATAAACAATCCTCCGATAAATACCAGCGCGTCTTTCTTGCCAATTACAGCGCCACAAAAACTTGTACCGGGGCAATATCCGCCCATGATAAAACCGGCTCCCATGATAACGCCTCCGGCTATCGCAGAATAGAGGTATGTTTCATTAACATACACCAGGCTCAGGTCTACCCAGCCAAACAGACTGAAAAACAAAAGAACCAGCATGGCCACCACGGCTGCGGTAAAGAATACCTTCAGCACAACGGTGTCGTAACCATAAAACACACCGGCAAGCTTGCGGCTGGATGAAAAGCCCGCCTGTTCAAGCACAAAACCAAAACCAATCCCGATAAAGAAGGCCATCAGGAGATTGGTGTTCTCTGAAATCACTTCGTATACTACAAAAGGTGCCATATCAGTTGTGTTTTAGGTTGTTAAATCCAAAGTTTGCGAAAGAACCAGGCAAGCATAAAGGCTGTACCAAAAATAGCCGCCATGGTAATAAAACCTCCCAATGAAAGAACTGCCATGCCGCT
The DNA here is from genome assembly GCA_964520605.1 of uncultured Bacteroidales bacterium. Taxonomy (GTDB): domain Bacteria; phylum Bacteroidota; class Bacteroidia; order Bacteroidales; family UBA7960; genus CAZFOI01. Next base: position 1,223 of record CAZFOI010000378.1, on the reverse strand, counting down.
GAGTGCAGCACCGCTTGTACAGCCCCTCCCAAGCTGTGAGCCAAATCCAAACAATATGCCCCCGGCCAATGCAAAAATCAGGCGGGTACGTGAGGTAATTTTGGGATTGTGTTCAACCTTCCATTGAAGGCGTTTGGACAATACCCCACTCAAAAATCCACCGACTATTACCCCAAGCATCTGGTATACCAACCAGTTGTTCAGTGGTTTGCCCTCTTTGGCCGCATTAACATAAAACTCCGAAGATGCCGCATGGGTTGGAGCAATGGTTTCTACAGATGCCACAATCGCACTCTTGATGGCGCCACTGGCTCCGGGACCACGGCCTGATATCAGATTGGCAGAAAGCACCACCAATCCAAGCAGGACTCCCGCAAGATAGGGGTTCATATACCTGCTGCGAACTACTTTTTTTTCCTGGTTCATTGTATATCGATTTAGTATTATTCTAGTGCTTAATATAACCACCTGCTTTCCTGGCCGGCGTAAACCATTATGAATCGAAAGATCAGCCCTCCGATAAGAACCATTATGGGGGCAATCCTGTGTGGTAGTTTGTATCCCCGAATTTCAAGGATCTCCAACACAGCTGGAAAAACCAGTCCCAGAAACACCACAAACAACCAGAAGATGGTGGTATATGGCCCTCCAAGGAACAAGGAGGCGGCCTCAATATGGACCTGGGTGCTGGCCAGAAAACCCATAAACATATGGGTTATTAAAAACACCTCTACGGCAATGAGCATCAGGTCTATGCGTGCAAAATGCAGGCGTTCGGCATGGGAGCGGCTCATCAAAATAATGGCCGCTGCACCCGTAGAGAGCCCTGATGTTAAAAACAGCGGTCCCAGTATGGAAGTATTCCAAAGCGGCCGGGCATTGAACGCCGATAAGAGAATACCGGTGTATACACCCAGAATCAGCGAGAATACCAACAGCACCCAGGCCATGGGCACCATATGTTTTCTGAAAAAGGCATCCACCTGGTACAAAAATTTGAACTTCCAGTCCCAGCGCGGGAAAACCTCTTTAATATGTAAGGCACTCCAAATGAAGGAAATGGGCGTAACCACCATCAGTGTCCATGCACCCCAGCTCATGGGCGATTCCAGACGTATGGTGGTGTACAACCTCCAGAAATAGGGTTTGTGATTCAGGTCCAAAAACAGGGCAATCAGGCCCAGAACCAGCAGCAGGGGTGTAATCAGCGGAGCCAGTCTTAC
>CAZFOI010000377.1:0-2328 GCA_964520605.1 uncultured Bacteroidales bacterium | reverse complement strand
ATAATGAAAGTCCCTGACCACCCCGATAATCTGTCCCCTGCGCCGGAACATCACCACATCTTTTCCAACCGGATCGGGGACGCCCAGGACTTTTGCTGCAGACTCATTGATGATAAAATGATTCCGGTCTGATGCAAGCTCAAAATCCCACCACCTGCCCTGAGTTAGTTCAAGGCCGAATGTGGATGGGAACCCCGGTCCCACACGCATCTCATTAATGGGAATGTCTTCTTCTCCGGGAATGTCCTGTCTAAGCGTCATGCCGCTTGTTCCCACTCCCGGCAGGTGAAGGGCAACCCCTGTATCCAGCACGGCAGGATGCATTTTCAGGGTTTCACTTAAAGCAGGATAAGCATTTGCCATGCTCATGCTTACACCCCGGTATATGATCAATTGTTCTTTGTCGAAGCCCAGGCTTGACGTTTTCATATAATTTACCTGCTTGTAAAAAACCTGAATGCCGATGATCAGAATGGCAGAAACCCCAAATTGGAAAACAACCAGCATGATCCTTAAAGCCGGGTTTCTACGGCCTTTCCTGCTTGCGCCCCTGAAGATCTGTACCGGCTGGAATCGGGAAAACAAGGCTGCCGGATACAGTCCGCTGAGAAAACCGGTAAACCATGCTATCCCTGATAGCCGGAAAAACAGCATGAGGGACTCGGAATATTCCATGGAAAGATCGCGATCCATCAGGGATGAAAAAGGGCCAATGGCGGTTTCGACGATAACCATGGCAAAAAAGAAAGCAATCCAGGCAAGGATGATGGCCTCTCCGATGAACTGGCGGAAAATATCCCTTCTTCTGGCGCCGCAAACCTTGCGAATACCCGCCTCAACACAGCGCTTTTCTGAGCGGGCTGTTGAGAGGTTGATGAAGTTGATCATGGCAATGACCATGATGGCCATAGCAATAATGACAAACACCCTGATTAACTCTTTGTTGCCAGTTGGGCCGAGTTCAGACAGGTATTTGTCTCCGAAATGGATGTCGGATAGTTTCTGTAAATCAACACCAATTTCATAATTCCCGATCAGTGCATTGCTGGCATAACCGGCAAGGGTGGCTGAAATATCCTCAATCTCCTGTAGTTGCGGATCCTTGTTCAGAAGCAGATAGGTGCTGATGTCTATTGCCAGGGCGTTGAGGTAGCTTGGATCCAGGGCTTCAAAGGAAACCAGGGCATCGAACCGGAAATGGGTGTTTCCGGGGAGATGATCCAATACGGCACCAACCGAGGCGAGGGCGCTTCTTAAGGCCCAGCGGCCCAAATTTTCGTTAAAGTATAATTTATAATAAGTAACTGGCTGGTTAATGGGGTCCTGATCCCCGAAAAGGCTCTCTGCCAGGTTTCGGCTTATGGCCACTTTTCCCGGATCCATAAGTGTTTGTTCAAGGTCGCCTTTTAAAACCCCGAACTGGAACAATCGGGCAAAACCGGGGTCTGTAAAATAAATCTGGCGGCCTTCGAACTCAGAATCATTGGCAAGAAAAGTGGTGGTCTCCGCCTTAACCCTGGCGTAATCAGCAACAAGCGGAGATTCCTCCCGTATCATGGGGCCGCTTTGGGGAAGGGCCAGGGGGTAGGTTTTCGCGTTGGTGTCGCCAAAAGTGGTTGTGATCCGGTAGATTTTCTTGTGTTGGGGGTGAAAGCGGTCGAAAGACCGCTCATATGAAACGTAGATATATAACAACAGTGAGGCTGCCATGCCCAATGAAAGGCCGGTGATGTTGATCAGGCTGATGGATGGATGACGCAGGATGCTGCGCCAGGCGGTTTTTAAAAGATTTACAAACATGGTGATTTTTTATTTATATAATCCAAAAGACCTGCCAAACATTGCAAATATCAGAAAAACAATAATATAATACAACATCAACACAAAATGTGTTGATAAAATGTGTATAAAAACAATACACACAAGTGTTCAAAATATAAACATTGCGTAACTTTATGCCGGTGTTGCGTTTTGAATTGTTTTAAGGTATACGCCGGGAGCCACTGGAAAGCACATTCCTGAATAATGGCTTTCCGTGGTTCTCTGTGTTGCCGAAAACCGTCAGGAGTTCATGCAGAAGTCAGGCAGCATTCTGGTAGTTGATGACAACAGGCATATCCTGGAGTCATTGCCTGTTTTGCTTGAACACGACTTTGAAAAAGTCATCCTTCTGGAAACACCCCGGGGAATTCCGGAAATCATTTCCAAAGAGAACATCGACCTGGTATTGCTCGACATGAATTTTTCTCCCGGCATGAATGATGGGAGCGAGGTCCCAGGTGGTGGGCACTTCAAGGCCCAGCTTGTCCAGCCAATCCTGGCGAACAA
>CAZFOI010000376.1:0-2331 GCA_964520605.1 uncultured Bacteroidales bacterium | reverse complement strand
TGGGTTATCCAAGTCACGAAAAACCCAGAGCGAAAATAAGAAAAACCATACAGCAGCTGTCCTCATTCAATCATTATTGACTTAACTTTGAACCATATAAAACCAATCGCCGGTCTGGCAAAAAACACGAAACACCGTTTACCGATGAAAACAAGCATTATCCGTCTGGGATTTGTTGCACTGGCCATGCTAACAGCATGTACAGCAGACAACTCTCAAAAAAAGTCTGACAATATGGGAATCATTAACCAAAGCGTAATCAAAGAAGTAGTGGCCACCCTCGCAGAAGCACATGGGAAAGAAAATCTTTTGCTGATTGAAAAAGGTGTTGGCCAGGTAGCGGCCTTGTGGCTCTTAGAAGACGGCAATGAAGATGAATTCCGTGCTTTCTGCACAGAAAACTATATAGGCAATAAAGCCGACAGGCACCAGTTGTTTGAAAGATTGTCTGCGAATTATGAAGTCCTTTGGGGACATATGAACCAGATGAGCCTTGAGTTAAACAAGCCCCTGCATCTTGATCTTGGCCCCATCTTACCCGTGGATGTCAAATTTGGCAGCTATTCTCCCTACGCCCATCTGGCCGATGATTTTTTTGGAAACAAAATCGCCTTCCTGACCATTTTGAACTTTCCCTATTTCTCCCTGGAGGAAAAGGCAGGCCTTGGCACATCATGGACAAGAAGAGAATGGGCCTATGCCCGCATGGGCGATGTTTTCACATCCAGGGTTCCTTCAGGCATCAACCAGGAATCTTCCCGCGTTGGAACAGAGGCTGACAATTATATCTCCGAATATAACATCATGATGGGACGTCTGCTCGACAATTCCGGAGCAAGCCTTTTCCCCGAAAACATGCGCCTGATTTCCCACTGGGGCCTTAGGGATGAAATCAAATCGAATTATGGAAACCCCCAGGGGCTTCCCAGGCAGGAAATGATCTATCAGGTGATGCTTCGAATCATACATCAGGAAATTCCGGAAGCCGTAATAAACAATCCGGAATACCAGTGGAATCCATTTACAAATGAAACCCTGCGTAACGGCAGTCCTGTTTCCCTTAAAAGAGAACCCGACACACGCTATCAACACCTGCTTAACAGTTTTCATGCAGCCCGCCAGGCTGATCCATACTCTCCGAATTACCCCACGGCCATCATGCGGGCATTTGACGCAGGGCTTGAACTCTCTATGGAAGAAGTTGAGGAATTGTTCAGGGAACTGGTAGGGTCTCCCCTGCTGAAAGAAATTGGCGCCCTGATAAGCCAGAGGCTGGGAAGGCCCCTGAAGCCTTTTGACATCTGGTACGATGGATTCAAGGCGCGCAGCAGCATTTCCGAAGAACAACTCAATGAGAAGGTAAGACAGAAATATCCCAACAGAGACGCTTTTGAAGCAGACCTGCCCAACATCCTGGTAAAACTTGGCTGGAGCAGGGCCAGGGCTCAGGAGCTGGCATCAAAAATTGTGGTTGAAGCTTCCAGGGGCGCCGGACATGCCTGGGGTGCGCAAATGCGTTCCCAAAAATCCCACCTGAGAACCCGCATTGGAGAAAACGGCATGGATTATAAGGGTTACAACATCGCCATACATGAATTTGGGCATAATGTTGAGCAAACCATAAGCCTGCACGATGTTGATTATTATATGATGAACGGTGTTCCCAATACGGCTTTCACCGAGGCACTTGCTTTCATTTTTCAGGTTCGCGACCTGGAATTACTGGGAATGGGCTCAGCCGATGCCAATACCCACCACCTGAGAACCCTTGATAATTTCTGGGGAAGATATGAGATCATGGGGGTTTCACTGGTAGACATGGGCGTATGGAGGTGAATGTATGATAATCGTGATGCCACCGCATCCCAACTCAGGGAAAAAACCACAGAGATAGCCCTTGATGTTTGGAATCAGTATTTTGCACCCGTATTCGGGATAGAGGATTCTCCCATTCTGGCAATATATTCCCATATGATTAGCTATCCGCTGTATTTAAGCGCTTACCCGCTTGGGCATCTGATAGAGTTTCAGATTGAGCAGCAAATCAAAGGGAAAAATCTGGCTTCCGAGACAGACCGCATGTTTGCAGCCGGGAGGCTGATTCCTCAATTGTGGATGAAGGAAGCCGTTGGTGCACCCATGTCCAATCAACCCATGTTCGAAGCAGTAAAGGAAGCCCTGACGGCCATCCGTTAATCAGCTTTTTATCCGCTTTTCAGCCAGTTGCTCCACTACTTTGGGGTAGTGCTCATACTCCAGCTTATGCACCTTTTCGGCCAGACTCTGGGGGGTGTCGTTTTTGGACACGGGGATCTCTGCCTGAAACAACAC
>CAZFOI010000375.1:0-2343 GCA_964520605.1 uncultured Bacteroidales bacterium | reverse complement strand
GGCTCCAACGGGAGCAGTCAGTATAATAAAGCCCACTACCATCAGGGCTTCAATAATAACTATCCATTGCGGAAACCATAATACCACACCCAACAGCATCAGTATGGCTCCCAAAGAGGATGCCTTGGTGATGGCATGCATGCGCATGTAAACATCAGGAAGTTTTACCACACCAATGGCGGCAACCAGCATAAACAATGAGCCTGATACAAGCAGAATTGATACGATCCATTCCATCATGACTCCATCCTCCTTCTTAAATACCTTGCAAAAGCAATGGTTCCCATGAATACCAATAGGGCAATAACAACTGCCACATTCAGATAAACGGTCTGTCCACTAAGCATAATATAGGTGATCAGCAAACCGATCACCAATGAAGCAATCAGGTCCATTACCACAATGCGGTCTGGCAGGGTGGGCCCCATTAGCAGGCGATAAAGGCCTGCAAACAAGCCGATTGTGAGGCAGGCAAAGCTTATGTAAACGGCGTAATAAAGTACGGGCGTTGTTGCGGGGTCTATCATGGCTGTGTCATTTATTCAAATATCTGCCGGATTTTATGCTCCAGCTCAGATTTGGTTTTCGAAATGAATTTTTCCCGATCAAACAGATACATCACATGCACGTAAATCTTTTTTTTATCCGGGGTCAGGTCTACAGACAAGCTGCCCGGGGTCATGCTGATCAGGTTCACCAGGGCAATGATGGCTGTTTCTTTTTTCAGGTCAATGGGTACTTCCACAATTCCGGGACGCATACGGTCCTTTGGGGTAATGATGTCCCACGCTACATAAATACTTGACAGGAGCAGTTCCTTCAGGTAGTATCCCGTAAACAGAAACAGCCTGAAAATTCTTATAATCAGCGATAAGAGATTTGGCATGGGTATCTTGGTTTTATTTGATTATTGTTTCTCCCAGCACTGCCTGTATGTAACCGCCAGGATCTGCCAGTTGGCCGGCAGCCTGTTTGCTCAGCTCCATTACAGGACCCGCAAGCAAGCCAAGGGCAATCACTCCTATGGCCAGGATTACGGAAGCGAATATGGCCCTTGCATTCACTTTACCGGGCGCACCCGCCTGTTCAGGCTGTTTTTTCCAATAGGCTTCGTTCCAAATCTTAATCATGGAAAACAATGTCAGCAATCCCACTCCGATGGCTACGGCGGTAATAACATAATCGCCGGCTTCAAAGCCCCCTTTAATAAGGAAGAATTTGCCAAAAAATCCCGGCAGGGGCGGAATACCGGCAAGCGACATGGCGGGAATGAAAAACAGCAGGGCGAGCAGGGGTGAGGCTTTATACAGGCCCCCAAGAGACTTTAGTTCATAGGAGCCCGATCTCTGGTATACCAGTCCTCCGGCTAGAAATGTACTGGTCTTTGAAAGCATGTTGTGCATGGTAAAATAAATCGCGGCAGCCAGAGAGTTCACTGTAAAAATGGCAAGTCCCATCACCATATAGCCAACCTGGCTGATGATGTGAAATGAGAGGATTTTTCTGATATCGAACTGTGATGCAGCCATGACAACACCTATTGTCATGGTTAAACCGGCAATGATCACCAGGAAAGTCTTCCAGAAGATTACATCATATACCACAAACAAACTGTAAAATCTGAACATGGTATATATTCCCACTTTGGAAAGGGTGCCGGCAAACAAGGCCGTGATGGGTACCGGCGGGGTATGGTATGATGCGGGCAGCCAAAAGAAGAATGGAAACAGGGCAGATTTAACACTGAAGGCAATAAAGAACAGCATCAGGGCTGCATTCAGATAGGGCATTTCATTCCACCCCCTCATTTTGGCAGCAAGGTCTGCCATGTTTAGTGTTCCTGTCTGTCCATAAAGTATCCCGATGGCTGATACGAAGAATATGGAGGCCACAAAGCTTATGGTGACATATTTTACACTTCCGCGAAGTTGCTCGGCAGAGCCCCCGAGGGCTATCAACACAAAGGAAGAAGTAAGCATGACTTCGTACCAGACATACATATTGAAAATGTCTCCCGTGATAAACGCACCGTTGACTCCCATGAGCAAACCAAATACCAGTGGATAGTATCCGGCGGTCTGCCTTTCCTTGTCAATAAACCCGGGTGAATAGATCATGGTTACCAGGGCTACAAAAGATGTAACCACCAGCATCATGGCTGAAAAAAGATCGGCTACCAGTGTAATGCCAAAGGGGGCTGACCATCCGCCCATCTGAACGGCCAGTATGCCATTGATCCTGACCTGGTTCAGCAGTACAACCGATACTACCAGCAACACCAGAGATGCCAGCAGACTGAAGTACTGCTGAAAAAGAAGTTTTCTTTTGGTGAAAATCAATATC
>CAZFOI010000374.1:0-2348 GCA_964520605.1 uncultured Bacteroidales bacterium | reverse complement strand
CTCAGAGTATGTCTTATATATGAGCCATGGCAAGGATATTCATTCTTCTGATTCTGATTGGGGGCAGTTTTGCTGCAGTAGCTTCGGATGGTTTGGCATATAAGCAAGAATCCGATAGCCTGACTTTAATTCCTCAGCAAAAGGTTTGGCTGTCAGGATTCGTGAAAAGCGACTATTGGTTTGATAGCCGTAAGGTGGTTGCCGCCCGGGAAGACCTGTTTTTATTGTTTCCCATGCCGGTTAATACCGATGCCAATGGAATCGACCTGAATGCAGGCCCGATATTCAATTTCTCTGCCATTACCTCACGTCTTGCAGTGAATATTTCAGGTCCGGATGCGTTCGGGGCTGAAGTTCGCGGTTTGATTGAGGCTGATTTCTCTGGTGTAACCAATGCCGACATCAATGGATTCAGGCTTCGGCATGCATATGCTGAGCTTAGATGGGCCAATATTGATCTTTTGATGGGCCAATGGTGGCACCCCATGTTTACGACTGAGGTAGTCCCTTCAGTGGTTTCATTGAATACAGGAGCCCCGTTTCAGGCGTTTATCAGAAATCCACAGGTTTCTCTAAGCGGCCGTTTCAATAAAGGGTATGTCCGGTTGAGTGCCATCGCACAAAGAGACAATGCGAGTGATGGCCCTATAGGCGCTTCACCGGATTATATAAGGGATGCATTTTTTCCGAACCTGCATCTGCAGGCTGTTCTTAAGGGAGATGATTATACGGTGGGAGCGGGATATGATTACAAGGTAATCAGACCCAGGCGGGTACTGCCTTCCGGAGAGTATACCAACGAGACATTGGGAACCCGGGCGGCCACCCTGTTTGCCAGATACAGTCTGCCATTGGCTGAGATTAAGGCCAAGGCAACATATGGCCAAAATTTATCAGAGCATCTGATGCTAGGCGGTTATGGCGAAGAAATCCTGGGAAAGTTTTCATCCGGCCCTCCTGTCAGGTATGTCCCCCTGAACCACCTGATGTGCTGGATTAATATTACCGGAGGCAGGAACATCCGGCCGGGAATCTTTGCCGGTTATGCAAAAAACTTTGGTGCTTCATCAGCAGTTGCCGGAAATTGGTATGGCAGGGGAACAGATATTGCCTATATGTACAGATTGTCCCCTTCTGTAGTTTTTGTCTCAGGAAAACTCCATCTCGCCATGGAGTTGGAATATACCCTGGCAGCTTATGGCATCCCAGACTCCAGGGGGCTCATTTCACAGTCTGAAACTGCTGAAAACCTCCGGGGACTGCTGACCATGCTGTACTTTTTTTAAGCCGGCTGTAACCACAATCCTGGCTTTTAGCAATCATTGGATACATAAATGTCCAGATACCATTGGGTCATTCGCCTGACCTGGGTGTACCTTGCTGTCTTCCAGTATACAGCATTTTTTTTTGCTGTTATAAAACAGACCGTTTGATGAATAAAACGCATAATTTCTGAATAAAAATAAAATACAACGTGATTTTATATAAATAAAAAATATATATTTAACCACGTAAAAACATTGTATATGATATTAAATTATAATTATATAAAATAAACATATGTTTTAAAAGAAGTTTTGTTTTTGCCATAAAATTGCAATGAAGTCATCCAATACATATAAATAACTGTTTAATATTAATTAAAACACAATTTATGAATATCTCTGACTTATGGATTAGAATTCCTAGGATTCATGAAGTAAAGTATGTCTTCGTGTTTAAAGGGTATAGCATTTTTGTTTATCAGGACGAAACTCAGGAAGTAGTTGACATCCCCTTGTTTAAACTGGAGAAATTTTTAAAGGAAAACTCTTTCTTCCGAATTCACCGGTCTTACCTGATAAACCTGGCAATGGTGCATGAATTGGTTGTAAACGACCACTATCTTAATGTCAAGATGTTTGGAGAATCTCTTCCTGTGGCCAGAAGAAGAAAGAAGGCCCTCCTTCGCGTGCTGGGCAATCGAAAGTAAACAAAAAAAAACCCTGCATGAGCAGGGCTTTTTTATTAACAAAAACAGTGGGTTTTATTTTCTGTTTTTTACGTAGCGGTCGAACCACTGGATCCATTCATAGTGCATATGCAGTATGGATTCCCTGGCAGCGTACCCATGGCTTTCATGCGGAAGCATTACCAAACGTGTAATTGCACCGTTTCCGCGCAGGGCATCATAATACCTTTCGCTTTGAATGGGGAAAGTACCCGAGTTGTTGTCGTCTGCGCCATGAATGAGCAGCAAGGGAGTTTTCATCTTATCGGCATGCATAAACGGAGACATCATATTGTATACATCGGGTGCCTGCCAGTAGGTTCTTTCTTCAGCCTGGAACCCAAATGGAGTCAGTGTA
>CAZFOI010000373.1:0-2349 GCA_964520605.1 uncultured Bacteroidales bacterium | reverse complement strand
GGTCTGACGATTACTTCGGGCAGGTCAACGGAATATGGCTGAAGGCTGTATGCTTGTTCTGTTCCTGCACTGCTTTGAACGGGAAATTGGGCGATGCGATACCCCAGGTGTGATATGGCAAAATGGGTGGCGGATATGTCCTTTCGGATTTTCAGGGTAAATACCCCATCCAGGTTGGCCACCGTCCCTATGGATGTTCCCGGAATAAAAACACTGGCGAATGCGATCGGGTTTTGGTTACGGACATCTACCACCCTGCCGCTTACGGTGTGGTAATCGGCATCAGGTGTCTGTGCATGAACATTGCCGAATAAGAGGACACAGACGACCAGAATATTAGCCAGACTAATTGTGAGATGGGTTTTCATAGCAGACTGTTTTTGTGCTTCTTTGTATGACCAAGATACACAAAAACCCGCAAAAAAGCAAAGGGGTGACGCACCGGCATCACCCCTGCAAAACAGGCTGTCAGCCGGGTATCAGTTTTCCCGGCGCTCGAAATCCTCGTCCTTGTGTTCCCTGATTCGTTGGATGATGGCAATCAGTAACAATACCAAGCCAATGATGGCCGGAATACCCAGAAAAAGCCACTCAAATAATTTCATGGCTACTCGAGTGTAACGGCAGTACCATAGGCAAGTATCTCTGCGGCCCCAGCCATCACGGTAGATGTGGTAAAGCGCACATTGCAAACGCCATCTGCCTGCATTCTCTTAGCATCCTCAATCATCCTTTGCAGTGCCTGTTCGCGGGCATCGGCCATAAGCTGGGTGTAGGATTTGATTTCTCCACCGGCAATGTTTTTGAATGCGGCCATAATGTCGCGGCCTATGTTGCGTGTTCTGACAGTGCTGCCCCTGGCGATGCCCAGGGACTTCACGATTTTTTTTCCGGGAATATCCGGTGTGGTTGATGTAATCATGGTTTAATACAATTAGGTTGTGACAGGGGTTATAGCAAATAATATGCCGAACCAGTTAGTTTCAGGGGTTTTTACGGACCAATGGGCTTGTTGTTTCTTGACCATTCGCTGAACGAACCAGGATAAAGCCGCGCAAGGCCCAAACCGGCCTGATACATGGCCAGCAGCGTATGGCAGGCAGTTACCCCCGAACCACAGTGAACGATGGTCCGGTCCATATTCAAATCATATGCCCGGTATTTTTTGTTCAGCACATCTGCCGCCAGGAAATGTCCGTCTGCACCCAGATTTTCTGTATAGGGAATGTTGATGGCCCCGGGAATGTGTCCGGCCACCAGATCGTATGGCTCGGTTTCTCCACGGTAACGCTCGGCTTCCCTTACATCAATGACTTTCCATAGAGGATCCCTCGCGACTTTTTCTACTTCGTCCATATCGGCAACCAACCAGGTTTTGATGGGGGGCGGGTAAGATTTGGCAATTGCCGGTTGGGGTGTGCCGCTTTCCGATGGGAATCCGGCTTTGATGGCGGCATCTGTCCCTCCGTCCAATACCCTTACCAGATCATGGCCTGCGGCTTTCAGCATCCACCAAAGTCTCGCTGCAGCATTGGCAGCCAGGCGATCATCGCAGGCAACAACCATGGTTTGTGCATCAACACCCAGTCCTCCAAGCAATGCAAAAAACTTGTCGGGCGATGGCAGCGGATGCCGCCCCCCCCTGGCAGGATCTGGTCCAATGTCAGACAGGTCGTTTTCCAGATGAATGTGCCTTGACCCTTTTAAATGAAGCTGGCTGAAGCGTTCCACGGCATCGGGGCCTCCACGGGCATCGAGCAATACAACAGTCATTTCCCTGCTTAGCCGGATCAGTTCTCCGGCTGAAATCAATGCGTTCATGCGTTAAGCGTTTTCATTAAGAAAGACTCTCCAGGTGCAACATAAACAAACGGGCACAGGCCATGGCGTCCGACAGCGCATCGTGATGGTTCAGTCCGATTCCAAGCATGCTGCAGCAATGCTTCAGACCTGCCGGACGAAAACCTTTGCTGCGATAGATTTTCAGCGTACACTCCCATTTTTCGGCCACCCCAAGATCGGTATAGTCTATTCCATAAAAGCCCATGGATGCTTTCATGACATTTCTGTCAAAGGCTTCGTTGTGGGCCACCACGGTTTTGCCTGCCAGCCTTTTGCGTATTTCGGGATAAACCTCAGAAAAGTCAGGAGAATAGGCAGTATGGGAGGGATGTATCCCATGAACCCTGATGTTTCCACTCCAGTAGGAGTTGTCAGGGGGCTGGATCAGGCTTTGGAAGGTTTCTTTGATCAGCCCGTTTTCTACCACCACAATACCCACTGCGCAAGCGCTGCTTGGATAAGCGGTGGCCGTTTCAAAATCAATGGAAACAAATGAATCGTAACCGT
>CAZFOI010000372.1:0-2357 GCA_964520605.1 uncultured Bacteroidales bacterium | reverse complement strand
CTCATCAAAAGGAATTTTTGCCAGCTTTAAAAAATAATATTTGAAATAATTCAAATCCCACATCATGGAGCTCTTGTCAAAAGCACTGCGGGGATAAGAAAGAGTGAAGTCGAAGCTGTTGGCTCCGCTTATCTGAAACCGGGGAAGGTAATCAATTGTCTTTTTATAAAGATCAATGATTTCCTGGCTGAATGTGCCCTGGGGATCGTCATGGGGCAAGAGTGAAAAAAGGGTCACATCGCCCAGGTCATTGAGAAGGTAGCAATGTGTGCCGGTGTCTTCATCAAGAACCTGTGGAACAGGCAGTCCGAGTTCGGCAAAGTGCCGGCTCATATAAACAAACGCCCTGTTTTCCCGGGTGTCAGGGTTAAAGACACCGATAAAGGATTTTCCATCCCTTATAAGACGAAAATATTGCCTGTTGGAACCCGAAGGGGGCAGGGGGTGAATGCTCTGGGCTTCTTCCCCATACCATCTGTGAAACAAACGCCCCACCAGTTTTTCTACCGACCATTGCATATTAAAAGGATTTAGACAAAAATACTTTTTTTTGGCATCTGCTCAAAACAGCTGGCGGCCGGATAAAAAGCTTTGGGGTTTGTTCCTAAAAACCCTACTTTTGATTTGGCAAACATCAAAATGTATCACAAATAATAATGAACAAATGCAAAGCAATCCGGTAACTGATATTCTGAAAAAAGCCATCATCATGGAGCACCGTGGAAAAGCACTTTATGCCCAGGTGGCCACCCAGACTCCGAGTGAGGATGTGAAAAAGATATTCAGCCTTATGGCAGATGAAGAGCAGCTTCACATAGATTTCCTTCAAAAGCAATTGGCACATTATCAGAAAACGGGTGGTTTTCAAAGAAATGAATTTGAAAATGCACCGGAAGAGGCCATTGCTTCTGAAATCCTTACTGATAAAATTGTGCAGGAGATAAGTGGTGCCGGTTTTGAGGCTGCTGCCATTTCTGCGGCCATCGACATGGAGAACAAATCGGTAGAAGTATATGAAGCCCGTGCAAAAGAAGCTGGTGACCCCAATGAAAAAGAGCTTTACCAATGGTTGGCCAATTGGGAAAAGGGGCATCATAAGATTCTTATTGAGCTTAACCGCAGGCTTACGGAGCAGGTTTGGTACGATAACAATTTCTGGCCTTTCTGATGGAGCCTGATACAGGCCGCAGGAAGTTTGCCGCTCAGGTCTTGTATGAAGACAATCATTTTCTGATTGTAAACAAGCGGGCCGGCCAGATCGTTCAGGGCGACAAAACCGGAGATATCCCCCTGAGCGACATTGCCTCGGTTTACCTTTCTGAAAAATACCAAAAGCCCGGCAGGGCATTTGTGGGTGTGGCCCATCGCCTTGACAGACCTGTTTCGGGAGCCGTTATCCTTGCCAGAACATCCAAGGGCCTTGCCCGAATAAATGAAATGCTCAGGCAGCGGGAGATAGAAAAAACCTACTGGGCAGTGGTGGCCAATCCGCCACCCCAAAGCCAGGCAAGGCTGAGCCATATCCTGCTGAAAAACGAGAAGCAGAACAAATCCTATGTGGTAACGGAACTTAAGGGCAATGCACGGGAGGCTGTCCTTGAATATCAGTTGATTGCGTCTTCAGACAACTACCATTTGCTTGAAATAAGGCTTGAAACCGGGCGCCATCATCAGATCAGGGCGCAGCTTGCTGCTGCCGGCATGCCCATTCGGGGCGATCTGAAGTATGGTTACGCCCGATCCAACCCCGATGCCAGCATTCATTTGCATGCCCGGTCGGTTTCATTCCGACACCCTGTAAGTGGTCTTCAGCTTAATGTTGTGGCGCCTGTCCCTGATGAAGACGCCATATGGCGTTTTTTTAAGTCTGTTACCTAAGCATTCACCGCATGGATCATCGTCAGAGATGCCGCTTTAGGGACATGAGAAATGTTTCCGGTATATTACGCGGATTTGTCATGCTGATTGGCTTGTTCGGAGGAGCTGCCGCTGCACAGTATTTCTCCTGGGGTCAGGATCCTGCATCCATTAGGTGGCGTCAGATCCATACGCCCCATTTCCGATTGATCTTTCCCGGGGATTATGAAACCAATGCTGCATACATTGCAGATGTATTGGAAACGGCTTATCCGCTTGCCTCGCGTAGTCTGGGACATCTTCCCCGCAAGGTGCCGGTAATTATTCACAACCGGACGGTAGTCCCCAATGGTTTTGTAGGTCTGGCCCCCATGCGCCTGGAAATGTTCACCAATCCGCCGCCCGACAATAACCTGGATGGATGGATTGAAGGCCTGGCATTGCATGAGTTCAGGCATGTTGTACAATTGGATAAGCTAAATCAGGGTTTTACCCGGATG
>CAZFOI010000371.1:0-2358 GCA_964520605.1 uncultured Bacteroidales bacterium | reverse complement strand
TATGATGAAATAGATCAGCGCTATAATGAATTAAAGGAAAGTGCCGGTCAAATGTATGAACAAACCAGAGAAAAGGTTTCTCAGCGCCTGAAAGAGATTCAGGAAAAGGTTAATGCCCGGCTCAACCGCTTCTCCAAGCTTACCCTGATTGAGGAACAGTCAGAACCTTTCGAGAAAACCCCAACCAAGAAAATCAAGCGTTTTCTTTACCACCACCAAAACCATTCGTCAAACAACAAGAATTCTTAAGGCCGGAACCATAGCGTTCAGGTATTAAGTGACTGATTCTGTATTTGGTTTGATGTTGGGACCCTGTACCTATCGTACGTAAAAGCGTTGGTTATGTACCCCCGATTCGGTTCGGATTTGCTTCAGGTATACGCCTGAGGGAAGATTGAGCTGTATGGTCTGGTGTCCGTGGCCAATAAGGTAACGTCCGGCAAGAGAGCCGCCAAGGGTATACAAACTGACTTCTGCCGATCCATCAGCATTGTTTACGTGAAGCACGTTGTTAAACACCCAGGAATGTACCTCAGGGCCAGGGGTGTCCATATCCGGTATGCCGGTAGGACTGCCTTGCTGTATGGGGAGGAGCTGGAATCTTAACTGGCTGTCATTCCTTGTTGCATGAAATACATAGGGATTCTCGGGGATGAGTTTATGGCTCAGGCCGCTTAGCTGATCGAACAGTACGAAAGCGGCCAGATCGCTGCTGCCGCTAATCTCCAGGACGTATGATCCTTCACGCCCGGCTGAGAATCCCAGCACCAGAGGATCCTGGCTGCTCAGATCCGGCAGAAAGCGGATGCTGTAGTTTTTGTTGTTGTCAGCAAGGTATAGATCAGGAGAGTTGGCAGAGAATCCAAACATCTTGACTGCACCTCCCATATCGCGGGGATGGCCTGTTTCAATGAGGATTTCGTCTTTGCGTCCGGTCTCCATATGCCTGGCAAATATGCGGATGTTGCCAGGGGGTGCCGGTGCTTTGCCTGACTTTAACCAGGTATCGTTGTCCATATGGGTTTTTGCCCCATGGTAAACGTAAACCCGGGCACCATGGGTTTCGGTTTTCACCCAGAATGCCTGCATGGGGGGGATATACCTGCCCACCCCATGGGTGCCAACATCTGACTCTGCACCGGAATGATATACGCCATAGGCTTCCGCCTGGTCGTTCCATATCCAAATTGGATAGCCTTCGCCTGCATCGGAATACAAATTTTCCCTGCCACTCCAATGACCATCCGCTTTCCAGTCGATGGCAGCTGGGAAGGGGTTCCCGATCAGGTTGTATCCCCGGTATGCATCAGCGGGATTTGCAAAACTGAACAGGCCAACCGAAGCAGTGTCGGCCACCAGGGTTCCCTGAAACTGCAGGGTGGGGTTGTTACCGGGGTCGAATGTGCTTGACATCATATAGCCCCTTCCGGGTATATAGCTTGAGTTGTCTCCCGCACCAAGGTCACTCCATCTGGGGAATACACTTTCCTGTCCATGCGCCACCCAGCTTTGGGTGGGCTCATACCAGGCATAAAGAAGATTCGGGCTGCTTTTAGCTGGTGAAATTGCCTGCCCGCTCAGGGGTACACTCAATTGATGCCAGGCACCACCGGAGGTCCCGGGTATAAAACGTTGTACGGTAGCCTCTACAGACTTTGATGTATGTATCAGTGAGCCCGAACCATTGGCGTTGGATTGAATGATAAGGCCATTGATTCCGTTTCCGTTAAGTATGAATCCATTCATGGTAAGGCTGCCCGCTGGAGAAATGGTTAAGCTGGCGCCTGTGAAAATGCTGAGCCCTGCATTGTTTAATACCACGATGGTATCAATGATGGGAGCATGATGGCTTTTCCCGGGAGAGGGCGAAGGTATTACAATAACGTCTGTTGACCTGGGTGTGCGACCAAGGTTCCAGTTGCCGCCGGTTTTCCATCGGTTGTTGTTGGTCCCCTGCCAGGTAATGTAAGTGGTGGTTGGAGGATTGCTGCGCAATTCAGGGTAATCATTTCCCTGATCAATTTCCCAGACATCAGTAAAGTTAAATCCTGTAAAGGTAGCTTGTTGCTTCATCTGAGCCGAGGTTCTTCCGCTCCCTGCAGCAGAAGTGGAGAGTCCGGATGTTTCGGTGTTCCAATAGCCAAATTCCACCACTCCGGCATTTCCGCCTGTACTTGTATTGCCTACCAGGCCGCCCGCTTCCTCGACACCACCGGTTGCAGTAATCCGCCCGATGGAATAGCTGCGCTCGATTCGACCCCTGTGAATGATGCATCCGGCGATTCCGCCTACCCGCCTGACCTGCCAGGTGTCATTCTTTATGGCAGTTACTGATCCAAGGGCGTAAGAGTCCCGAAT
>CAZFOI010000370.1:0-2358 GCA_964520605.1 uncultured Bacteroidales bacterium | reverse complement strand
CCCCAGGCTGATTCCCGATGAAACAAAAACGGGCATTTCACTGCAGAGCAACAATGGTCCTTATGACGACCAGGCACTTGACATAACAGCATTTACAATTCCTTTCAGAATAATGTTGTCGCAGAAAATCAGGAAATATCATGTGTTCGCCGGAGCAGGGCTAAGTTACCAGGCCTCAAAGGTAGAATTAAAAGGACGGTATCCTGTATATTTTGCAGATCAGGCAAACCTTTTCAAAATAATCGTAAAGGATTTTACCGACCCTTTTGACTACAACCGCAGAAACTTCATGTTTTCCCTGGAAACAGGAACCACTTACGATATGGGCAGGTTTGATTTATCGGGGGCAGTTTCTTTTTCAAAGTATCTGATGATAACTCTCGCTGCCAGTTTTAACCACTAAAATGACTTCAAATTAACAACAAAATAACAACAATGGAAACCACAAACAAAGGGTTTAACACCAAACTCATTCACGCCGGAGCATTTGATGATGAATTCGGCAGTGCAACTGTACCCATCTACCAAACTTCCACATTCAGGTTTAAAAATGCACAGCATGGTGCAGATTGTTTTTCAGGAGCCAGCAACGGATATATTTATACCCGCATTGGAAACCCAACAATCAGGGCATTTGAGAAAAACATTGCTGAGCTGGAAAACGGCTTTGATGGCATTGCAACCAGCTCAGGCATGGGCGCAATAAGCAGTGTCTATATGGCTTTGCTGGGTGCCGGCAGCCATATTGTAAGTTCAGATGCAGTTTATGGCCCGGCCAGAGGTGTGCTGGAGCAGGACTTTTCACGGTTTAATGTAGAAGCTTCCTTCGTAAACACATCCGACCTGAACAATATCAAAAAAGCGATAAAGCCCAACACCAAAGTGCTTTATATTGAAACACCAGCCAATCCAACCATTGATGTCACAGACATTGAAGGATGTGCTGCAATTGCCAGGGAACACAACCTTATACTTGTAGTTGACAATACTTTCTGTTCTCCATACCTTCAGAAACCTCTTGATCTGGGGGCTGATGTTGTGTTGCATTCCATTACAAAATTCATCAACGGCCATGCAGATATTGTAGGAGGTGTTATTGTAGCCAAAGACCCTGAAATTTACAAAAGAATACGGCATTCTATGGTCTATATGGGTTGCAACATGGATCCGACTCAGTCATTTATGGTACTCAGGGGAGTAAAAACCTTAGCCATCCGAATTGAACGTGCTCAGGAAAACGCAATGAAAGTGGCCAGGTACCTCGAAAACCACCCAAAGATTGAATGGATACGCTATCCGGGCCTCGAAAATCATCCTCATTATGAATTGGCCAAAAAACAAATGAAAGGATTTGGTTCCATGATGAGTTTTGGTGTAAAAGGTGGTTTTGAAGCCGGCAAAAAACTCATGGACAATGTGCATCTGGCATTGCTGGCGGTGTCGCTGGGTGGTGTGGAAACACTCATTCAGCATCCGGCATCCATGACTCATGCCGGGGTTAGCCGCGAAAACAAACTGGCTGCCGGCATCACCGATGATTTGGTTCGATTTTCAGTAGGCATTGAAGATGTGGAAGATATTATCCACGACCTTGAACAGGCATTAACTCACGTTTAAAATATTAAAATCATGAAAAAAACTGATGTATTGATTATCGGCGGAAGCGCTGCGGGTATGGTTGCTGCTGTTACCGGAAAATCATCGTGGAGTGATAAAAATTTCACACTCGTTAAAAAAACTAAGGATGTGATGGTGCCTTGCGGCATACCTTATATCTTCGGAACGCTCGACAGTTCGCAGCAAAACATTATGCCGGTTGATACCTTACTGGCCAAATCAGGCATTGAATCTCTGGTTGAGGAAGTAACAGAAATCAACAAGGAGCAAAAACATGTTGTGCTTAGTAACGGCGAGAAAATCGAATACGACAAGCTTGTAATAGCAACCGGCTCAACTCCGGTTCTTCCCAAATGGCTCAAAGGTGCAGAACTTAACAATGTTTTTGTTATCCCGAAAGACAAAAATTACCTCGACGATATGAGGGAAAAGCTTTCAGGGCTAAAAAAAATAGTGGTCATCGGAGCTGGTTTCATCGGTGTTGAATTTTCTGACGAACTCAACAAATCGGGGCATGAGGTTACTTTGGTTGAAAAAGAATGTTGTATTCTTTACTCGGCATTTGACGAAGAGATAGGAAACAGAATAGGAGAAATACTTAGCGGCAGGGGCGTCAAAATAATTGCCGGAAACGGAATAAGTGAAGTATCCGGAAACGGCAAAGTTGAAAAAGTAATCCTAGAAAACGGAGAAACCATTGAAGCCGACGCAGTGATTTTGTCATTGGGATATCGCCCGAAC
>CAZFOI010000369.1:0-2361 GCA_964520605.1 uncultured Bacteroidales bacterium | reverse complement strand
GATGTTCTATTAGTAGATATTCCAGTGATTCTATACCCAAAATAATATGGGGGAGTATTATAAATATCATAATATGCAGATAACAAAGATGCATCCATATTCCCTCATTGCTTTAGCAGCAATGAAAAGGCATCTGACTCGCAGCCCGATTCTGTTTTTTCTTTCGCTTCTGATAATTCCCTTTAGCACCATGGCCCAACCCCTGAAAACCGTCCCATACGTAGATCTTAACCGCTATGCAGGTCTGTGGTATGAGATTGCCTCTTATCCCCAGAGATTTCAACAAGGCTGCCACAGAACCACTGCAGAATATACGCTGAGCGATAAAGGATACGTCATCGTTGAGAACCGCTGCAACAGAGACAGCGTGGATGGCAAACAATCCTATATCAGGGGCAAAGCCTTTGTTCAAAAGAACTCAGGCAACGCCAGGCTCAAGGTTCAGTTTTTCTGGCCTTTCCGCGGGGATTACTGGATCATCGACCTGGCAGAGGATTACAGCTTTGCCGTGGTAGGCCACCCGGGCAGAAACTACCTTTGGATCCTTTCCAGAACTCCGGTTATGGATCCAGGGGTATACAGCGGCATTCTGGCAAGACTTCGCCAGAATGGTTATGATCCGGGCAGGCTTCAACTTACAAAACAGCTTCCATAGAAATTTAAGCATCAACAAGAATAAATACACCATGACACATCAGATGGTAACATACGATATAGTAGAACTATCCCAAAGACCTGATCTGGTAAGTGATGCCGTAAACTTCTTTTGGGGCTGCTGGGGCAATGAGCGCAACTTTAAGTTTTATGAAGACTGCATTGTGCACGCTACCCGCAAGGATGCCGCATTGCCTAAGTTTTACCTGGCACTATCGGAAGGGGATACCATTATTGGAACCTACGCCCTGTTAACCAATGACCTGATCAGCCGCCAGGATCTCATGCCCTGGTTTGCATGCCTGTTTGTTAAGGAAGAATTTCGCGGCAAGGGAATTGCAGAATCACTGCTTGATCATGGTGTAAATGAGGCAAAAAACAAGGGCTTTGATACACTATACCTTTATACCGATCTGGTAAACTTCTATGAAAGAAAAGGCTGGGAGCATATATGCAATGGCTATAATGTGGGCAATCTGGAAGTAAAGATTTACGCAAAGCAAACACAATGAAAAACAAAATCATCAAAGCAGTCCTTTTCTTTATTGTAGGAATATTGGCCATAGTGCTCGGCCTATTCATTGCCCTGTGGGTTATCAGTCCGGGCAAACCCCAACCCATCATGGGGCCTGATGGAAAACCCCTGGAGGGGAGCATTTCTACAAAAGAGAAAATCTCTCTTGGAGGGGTAGATCAGTATATCATCATAAGGGGGGCAGACAGCTCAAAGCCCGTAATGCTTTTTTTGCACGGAGGCCCCGGTAGCCCGGAAATTGCCTTTATGAAGCAGTATAATACGGATATCGAGAAAGACTTTGTAATGGTTTATTGGGAGCAGCGGGGGAGTGGTAAGTCCTATTCCAAGGATGTTCCCAGGGAAAGCATGACCCTGGATCAGTTTGTTTCAGACACCAGGGAACTTTGTGAATACCTGATTGAAAGATTCAATCAGGACAATATCTTTCTTATGGGGCATTCATGGGGGTCGTTGCTGGGAACAATTACCGCCTTCAGGCATCCTGAGCTCTTTAAGGCTTATTTCGGGATAGGGCAGGTGGCAAACCAGTTTGAGGGAGAAAGAATCGGCTATGAGTGGGTAAAACAGCAGGCCATGGAGCGCAATGATAAGAAAGCCATTAAGGCACTATCCAGACTCAGCTTTCCTGATTCACTTGCCGGCAGTGACCTTTGGCTTGATTATCTAACCAAACAAAGGCAGTATGTTAACAGGTATGGGGGCGGAACCACCCGCGAAATCACCGGCATGTGGCCACTGATCAGTATTGTGCTAAAAACAAGGGAATACACAGTAAGAGACAAACTGAACTTTATGGTTGGCAGCATGTTTTCCCTAAGGGCCATGTGGGATGAGGTGATAAACACCAATTTATTTAAGGAAATTGACAGCATGCAATTGCCTGTGTATATCCTTCACGGGGTGCATGATTTTACCACCCCTTATGCCGTGGCAAAAGCGTTTTATGAGCAGCTACAGGCACCCGAAAAAGCATTCTTTTCCTTTGAGCACTCTGCCCACAGCCCGGTAATGGAAGAGGTGGAGAAGTTTAATGCAATAGTGAGGGGGTTGGCGGAGAAGTATTGATTTGGATTGGGCTATTATCTGAAGAAAACGTATAAATATAGCCAATGATATTCGCTATCAACGATAACTTCAACAATCAAGAATCCTACAAGGAAAGGAATCTT
>CAZFOI010000368.1:0-2366 GCA_964520605.1 uncultured Bacteroidales bacterium | reverse complement strand
CGCAGGTTATGCAAGCTTATCATGCCAGGACTCTGGCTGGTAATGATGTGAAACAGTGAGCCATCTTTAAGACTGCTTACATTTTGGAATTCAACAGGCGAATCAGATGTTACTTCCGGATCAAACTGGCCAGTAATAGTTAAACTACTTAGATTGCCAGCTTCCATGCTTAATATGCCACCCTGTGCTTCTGATTGTATACCGATAAATGTATTCTCATTGAATTCTATACTTTCCGCTCCGGCAGCGGCATGAAGCTGGAAGACACCGCCCGGACCCTTTGCATTTATATCGCGAAAATGACTGAATGCAACCGAAATTGTCTTCAGCATTGCCTGGGCGTCAAAGCGCATAAATCCACCGCCAAAAGCACCACCTGCAGAAATCTCAGTAGCTGCTATATTTTGAAAATCGATTGTCATTCCCTGGTTGGGATTGTCCTTGTTTTCTATTATGATGTTCAACGCCCCTCCATTCCCTTTTGAGGAAATTTCTCTAAACAATAACTGTTTTATGCTCATCCCCCCAATATTATTCTTTACATAAGCATGGATCACGCCCCCATGACCATTGCTGTGAATATTGGAGAATCCTCTGACCGGCTCTGTTGCGGCCGAAGCAGACTGATCCCAAACATCCTGAATCCGGATAATGTCCATGTAATCTGATTCTGCAAACAACACCCCACCAGATCCTTCGGCTCTTATGTTTTGAAAATGACTTTCTGTTAGCTCAATAAGCCCGAATGCCTTGTTTCTGAAATAAAACACCCCTCCATCTCCTTCGGTAAGCATACCATCAAACCAGCTTGATTTTACCTCAAAACGCTGTATGATGGCATCCGCATCGAAGAACAAAAACCCACCCGAGCCCCCGGTTTTTACTGAGGCATCATTCGAATGGTAAGAAACCCCTTCTATTAAGACTGAGATTGGCTGGGTTTGGGTCTCAGCCATAGAAACGCCTATTACGCCACCATGATCACCTGCATAACAATTTGTGAATGTGGTATTTTCAATTTTCAGCACTCCCAGGTGATTCTTAAGGTCCAAATGAAAGACACCTCCACTTTTGCCGGCAGAAACATCATCAAAATCTCGTTTTTCATTTTTTTGGTCGCCTCCCTTTACCTGAAATCCATTCAATCGATCTGCCCTGATGCTGAATGCACCGCCCGATCCACTTGAACGAATTTTTGAAAACAGACTGCCTTCTGCAAAAAATTCACCGATTACGCCAGATGCAATGTGGAACAGCCCCCCCTTGCTCCTGCCGGATATTTCCTGATATTTTGAATCCTTTATCGAGATGGTATCAATACGACCCTTTGCGGATATAGAAACTAACCCGCCATCGGCTGTGACGGACTGATTCTCTATCGAAGTACCCTGTTCATTTTCAAACCTTATGCTGCCAATACTCTGATGGCTTTCAATATGGATTACACCACCCAGATTGCTTTCGCTGATTAACCGGAGGTTATTGTAGGCATTCCCATTAAAACGTCCTGTGCCGAAAGATCCCGAAAAGATTTGCAGGGCAGCAGGAAACTCAGAATGAATTCCTGAAAATTTGTTTTCGTTTACGTCGAGCAATCGAATGTGGCCCGGAGTACTAAAATAATAGCCCCCCTGATTGATTCCCTCAATGCTGCAGTTGACAATTGAAATGTCCACATTTTGATTTGCAGCCATTTCCCCATCTGATTTGAAATAAATCAATTGCTGATCTGGATCAGAAAACTCCGCAATTTTTTCTGCCACCAGCACATCCTCGGAAAAAATGATCTTATCAGGAATTTTGCTGCCATTATAATATATGTAGGATTGCCCCAAAAGATTTGGATCCAGAAGCAGCGTATTGCCATCAGACTTTAATGTCTTCACATGCCCGTAAGGATTAAGCATGCCGGATACAATATAAACAGCCGCTCTTTTATAACTTACATTATTGACAAAACTGTTCCCTTTTAATTCAATTATGTCCAACATGCCATCAATATCCATGGCAAAAACAGACCCCTCTCCAAAAAATTCGGTATTGTTTTCTACGAATGTGTTTTCTAATAATGCAATGCCGCTTAATTGGGCATAATTGGGAATTTGAAAATAAAAACAGGCCCCGTCAGAATAAGACGTATTCTCCCGGAATTCGCCTCGCCCTATCAGGATGCTTGCTTCGTTTCCTTTAATATGAACCCTGTAAGCACCGCCCTTCCCAAATTCAACTTCATTCTGAGTTTCTGAATAATGCGCAGTGTTCTTTATACAAGTGTCGGCCTCTGAGAAAAACCTTCTGGTGCTTAAAAAAGCCGCCCCGGCCATGATGCCTTCATTACCCAAAAACCTGTTTCTCTCAAAAGAGAC
>CAZFOI010000367.1:0-2375 GCA_964520605.1 uncultured Bacteroidales bacterium | reverse complement strand
GATCACCGGATGCCGTCCTTCCCGTATATCAATAACTTAAGACTCATTGATCTGCGGCTTTGTATATTTAAATTTTACTGCAAGGGAGGCAAAACACAGCAGGCAATCGAGGCGGGCAATAATAACCGCATTCTGCTGTATGGGGGCAGTATAGGAAATTACGTCCCTGATCAGCGACTGATAAACCTCCTGTTCAATTGCCAGAATCTTTTCCTCGGCGCTGAGGATTTTTTCCTCATACAATTTCAGCTCAGGAGTGATGTATCGCTCGGCATTTGCCAGGGTCTGTTTTCGCTGCCAATCATCAGGAACCTTATCCTTATGTGTATTGGTAACTTCCAGATAATACCCGAATACATTATTGAATGAGATCTTTATTGAGGGAATGCCGGTTCTTTCAATTTCACGCAACCTGAGATCTGCAAGATAGTCCTTGCCTGAATAGGCAATCTTTCTCAATTCATCCAGTTCAGGATTAATACCATCCGCAATGACCCCGCCCTTGGTTACCAAAGCCGGAGGGTCTTCAACGATCACGCTCCTGATCCGGTCTATGAGATCACGGCAGGGATCAAGGCCTGCCACAGCATCTGAAAGTACTTCCGAGCCCGACTCCATACATACAGACTGAACCGGGACTATGGCTTCAAGGGCTCTTTTTAGTTGTAATACTTCCCTTGGGTTGATCTTCTCTACATTCGCACGCGAAATAAGGCGTTCCAAATCATGTATGCTTCGCAAATGCCCCTTTATTGTCTCTGCCAGCTCAGGCGCATCAACAAAACAGGAAACCACCTCATGTCGCTTTTCAATGGCTTGTCTGTCTCTCAGGGGCAGCAATACCCAGCGCTTAAGCATGCGGCTGCCCATCGGGGTTTGGGTCTGATCCAAAACCTGAATCAGGGTAACGGCTCCCTCATTTACAGAATGTATCAGTTCAAGGTTTCTTATGGTAAAGCGGTCCAGCCAGACATGGTTCTTCTGATCAACCCGGGAAATCTTCCTGATATGAGCCGGTATTTCGCTTCGCGACTGGGAAAGGTATTGCATAGCCGCACCACAGGCAATAATTCCTTCGTTGTATAACTCCAGGCCGAAACCCTTAAGAGAACGAACACCGAAGTGTTTCAGCAAAAGATCGTCTGCAAAGTCCCGGGTAAAAACCCAGTCTTCCATAGGCGTCAGATGATACTTTCCCGGAAACAGGGTTTGCAGCCGGCGAACATTGGCCTTTTGGACCAGGATTTCAGAGGGTCTGAAGCTTTGCAGCAAAAGGTCTATCTGCTCAGGTGGGCCCTGCTCTGCAAGAAACTCACCTGTAGATACATCCAGAAAGGAAACACCGATTTGCTGATCGGCAAAATGCAGAGCCGATAAATAATTGTTCTCCTTGTGATCCAACACCTTGTCTGAAAAAGCAATCCCCGGTGTAACCAGCTCAGTAACCCCTCGTTTCACAATGGTTTTGGTAAGTTTGGGATCTTCGAGTTGCTCACAAATTGCCACCCTTTGTCCCGCCCTTACCAGCTTTGGCAGATAGGTATCCAGGGCATGATGGGGAAACCCGGCCAGCTCAACATAAGATGCCGCGCCATTGGCACGCCGGGTAAGTACAATCCCCAGAATATCCGCAGCGCGTATGGCATCCTCCCCAAATGTCTCATAAAAATCACCCACTCTGAAAAGCAAAACGGCATCCGGATACTTTGCCTTGATGCTGTAATACTGCTTCATTAAGGGTGTTTCAACCTGTTTGGATCCCGATTTGGCCAAGGCTTTAGGGGTTGATGGTTCTACACTTCAGACAAAATCATGATTATCCCACCAGAAACAATGGTTTATCAATGAAGGATTCGTAAACAGGCCTCAGGCGGTTGATATTGTAATGCCTGTCCACATCGATCAGTTTCTTCGAACTTACAACGATATCAACCGGAATGTTATCGTATCGGCCATTCTTTAGAATAACAAGCCTGCCATGAATGCCTTTGAGGACCAGGTCGAGTGCAAGATTTCCGTATGCCATGGGGACTATGCTGTCTATGGCATCAGGATCTCCGGAACGAACAAGATACCCCAGATGCTGATTGATGGTTTCCACCCTTTTTCCCTTATTGAAATCAGGACTTAATTCCTTTATTCTTGCCGAAACAGCATCGCCGATACCACCAAGCTTGGCATGTCCGTACATGTCAGTTTCTTTATTTGAAAACATCATGTCTATTCCATGGAAGGTGGCTCCTTCGGAAACAAGCACCACAGAATACTTGCTTGGGTTGGCCGCCCTGTCTTCAACCAAAAGTTCGGTTAGCCTCTCAACGGAAAATTTATATTCAGGAATAACACAACGGTTGGCAGCACCGGCCATGGTTGGC
>CAZFOI010000366.1:0-2376 GCA_964520605.1 uncultured Bacteroidales bacterium | reverse complement strand
GATGATGGTTGGCAATACCTGAAAAGCAAATATGTAACCATACTTGCTTGTATCCAAAAAACCGGCAAACAGAAAATCAGTGCCCGCCTTGGAAAAGTCAAGTATGACCACAAACATTTTTCCCACTATCTCAAAGAAGTATTGCACAGGAGCTACCTGCAAAATGCTGAAAGCAAGCACCAGCTGTATGCCCAGGCCTATGCCGACCACTTTCCAGGAAATGGCTTTGCGATTGGTGCTGAAAATCCAGGCAATGGCAATCAGGCTGATCATGCCCAACCGTCCCCTGAAGAGGTTTCTGGCAGAAAATCCGGGTTTGAACAGGGTTTCTTCTGAAAAGGCTTCTATTGATTCGTCAGAGGCTGCTTCCTGCCGGGCTTCAGCATCAGGCTGAACCTCAGTCTCGCCTGCAATGCTGTCTTGTGAAATGATTTCGATTGCTTCGCTGTTCGGAGCAGTCTGATCAGTAACCTGCGCTGTTAAAAAAAATGGCATGAACCACATGCCAGCCATTACCAACATCATTCTCAATGCATTCATTCGCTGCTTTTTTTTCGTTTGTTAATCTCGTCCCTTATTCTGGATGCTTTTTCATAAGCTTCTTCATCTATTGCCGTCATAAGCATGGATTCCAACTCGGTGGTGGAATAGGCAGCAAGCCCCTCTTCTATGGGCTCTGCAGCCTGGCTGCCGGATTCAGCTTCCGGGGATGATGCAGGCTCATCCTGTAGCACAATACCGGCGGCCTTCAGAATGGACTCATAAGTATATATGGGGCATTTAAACCTCACGGCAATGGCCACGGCATCGGATGTACGGGAATCAATCTCTACCTCTTTTTCTCCGTCAAGGCAGATCAGTCTGGCATAAAAGATGCCTTCATTAAACTTATATATGATTACCTCTTTGATTCCAATGCCAAAGGTTTTGGCAAAACTCTTGAACAGATCGTGGGTAAGGGGGCGGCTGGGTTTCATTTTTTCCAGCTCAATGGCGATGGCCTGGGCTTCGAAACTGCCAATTATAATGGGAAGCCGTCTTTTTTTTCCTGCCTCACCCAGGATCAGGGCATAAGCCCCGGATTGAGACTGACTGTATGAAATACCGAGTATTTCAAGTTTGATTTTTTTCATTCCCTGTGTGCTTGGTGCGGCCTCTCGCAAAAATAAGATAATTTTGGAACAATTTCATGCAAAAGAATTTGTAGAAAATCCCTGAATTCATAATAAATGCAGGTGGCTTAATAAAATTAATTTCTAAATTTGTCGGCACATTTTCGATATTTGCCATTTACTAACCAATTCAACATTTGTTATGCCTGCAATTTTCTGGTTGGCCCCGGTCAGTTCCATACTGGCCCTGGTGTTTGCCTATCTGTTTTTTAAACAGATGCTTGGGTACGATGAAGGTACCGAAATGATGAGAAAAATCGCACTGCATGTGCGCAAGGGAGCCGGAGCCTATCTGCGGCAACAGTACAAGGTAGTTGCCTTGGTGTTTATCATTATAACCGTGATATTCAGCATCATGGCCTACGGTTTGGGAGTTCAGAATCCCTGGGTGCCCTTCGCTTTTTTAACGGGGGGCTTTTTTTCTGCCCTGGCCGGTTTTTTTGGAATGAAAACCGCCACCTATGCTTCTGCAAGGGCCGCATTTGCTGCCAGCAAATCGCTTAACGAAGGCCTTAAGGTGGCATTCCGCAGTGGCGCGGTGATGGGGCTTGTGGTGGTTGGACTCGGGCTGCTCGATATTTCTGCATGGTTTCTGGTTCTGAACTGGGTATATCCCGCCGCAGACAGCACCCACAACCTGCTGATCATTACCACCACCATGCTGACCTTTGGAATGGGTGCCTCTACCCAGGCCCTGTTTGCCCGCGTGGGCGGGGGTATTTACACCAAAGCTGCCGATGTGGGCGCAGACCTTGTTGGTAAGGTAGAAGCGGGCATTCCAGAGGATGATCCGAGAAATCCGGCCACCATTGCTGACAATGTAGGCGACAATGTGGGCGATGTTGCCGGTATGGGAGCCGACCTTTATGAATCTTATTGCGGATCCATTCTGGCTACCGCAGCCCTGGGTGCAGCAGCCTTTTTGGCCCAGCCCGAGATTGCCATCAATGTGGTAATGGCTCCCATGCTGATTGCAGCCGTTGGGATATTGCTGTCTATCATTGGCATATATTTGGTTAAAACCGAGGAGGGCGCCTCTCAGAAAAAACTGCTTAAGGCCCTTGGCCTTGGCGTGAACGCCAGTGCGGCACTGATTGTGGTGGCTTCCTTTGTAATCCTTTACCTGCTGAATATTCCGAACTATATTGGGATTTGGGGCTCTATTGTTACCGGTTTGCTTGCTGGTATTGCCATTGGCCAGTCT
>CAZFOI010000365.1:0-2378 GCA_964520605.1 uncultured Bacteroidales bacterium | reverse complement strand
CGCCTGAAGACAAAACGGCGCATACCACACCCAGATCAATGGCCGGATCGTCTACACGGATGCCTCCGGTAATATTCAGGAATACATCCTTTGCCGCAATCCGGAAACCCAGACGTTTTTCCAATACGGCCAGCAGCATGTTCAGCCGCCTGAGATCAAAGCCGTTGGCAGAGCGCTGTGGGGTGCCATAGGCTGCCGAGCTCACCAGGGCCTGGGTTTCAATGAGAATCGGCCGTTGTCCTTCAATGGTTGCAGAAACCGTAACTCCGCTTACGTCCTCGTCTCTTTGGGAAAGCAATATTTCTGACGGATTGGAAACCTCGCGCAGCCCTTCCTGTCGCATCTCAAATATGCCCAATTCACTGGTGCTGCCAAAACGATTTTTCGCTGCCCTGAGGATGCGGTACACATGGTTGTGGTCTCCCTCGAACTGCAGTACGGCATCAACCATATGTTCAAGTAGTTTAGGACCTGCAATGGCTCCATCCTTGGTAATATGGCCAATGAGAAATACCGGGGTGGCGGTTTCCTTGGCAAAACGCTGGAATTCTGCGGCACATTCCCTGATCTGGGAAATGCTGCCGGCAGAAGCATCGATATTGGGTGTGTTCAGTGTCTGTATGGAATCTACGACCACCAGGCCGGGCTTAAGCTCCCGGATATGAGAAAACAATCTGGACGTATCGGTTTCAGTAAGTATATAACAGCTTGAGTTTGGATCTTCATTCTTTTTTTTCGGGCCGATACGGGTGGCCCTCATGCGCAGCTGCTGCTCGCTTTCCTCACCTGAAATATAGAGTACGCGCAGGTTTTTTACGTGCAGGCTTATTTGCAGCATCAGGGTGCTTTTCCCAATGCCGGGTTCTCCCCCTATTAATACCAGGGCACCAGGCACCATGCCGCCACCAAGCACCCTGTCGAGCTCGTTGTTGCCACTGGGAATTCTGGTTTCGGGTTCTCCATCGGCTTCGTCAATCAGGCGGGGAAGTGGGGCAATCCCTCCGGTGAATGCTCCCGGAGCGGATGTTTTTGAAGAAGAAACAGTTGTAGGGATGATCTCCTCCACAAAGGTGTTCCATTCACCGCAAGAGGTGCATCTGCCCATCCATTTGGGTGACTGGGCACCGCAATTGCGGCAAAAAAAAGCGGTCTTGGATTTTGTTGCCATGGGGTAAAATTAGATATTTTGCAGATAGAAAAAGGGAAAACCCGCACCAAGGCAAGACGGTTTTCCCTCTGCAACCATGAAAACAAGTACGTAAAGATACAAAATAATTAATAAACAAGCAATTTCATACCTATTATAGCACAATTTCCTCAAGGGCTCCTGACAACTCCGGAAAAAGGAAAGAATAGCCCGCATCCAATAGCTTTTTCGGGTAAACGGCCTGCCCATGGGTAAGTATTATGGATCCCTCTCCCAGCAAAGCTTTTGGCACAAAACTGGGTATGGGAATAATTGCGGGTCTTTTAAGGGTTTTCGCCAGGGTTTGGGTAAACACACGGTTGCTCACCGGATTCGGGGCGCATACATTGACCGGGCCGGAGATGTGTGTATTGGCAAGGCAAAAATCAATGATCCTCACCACATCTTCCAGATGTACCCAGGGCATCATCTGGCTACCGGGCATAAAAGCTCCGCCAAGACCAAGTTTAAAGGGCGTCAGCATTTTTTTTAATGCACCTCCGTTTTTCCCCAATACCAAACCAAACCTTAGGTTGGCGGTACGCGTTGCAGCCGGGGCCAGGCGGGCTTCTTCTTCCCAGTCTTTGCAAATGGTTCCCAGGAAATTGTCAGCCACTTCATGGCTGGTTTCGGTAAAGGATCCCGATAAGGGATAAATGCCTGTTGCCGAGGCGCAGAGAAATACCCTTGGTGGCATGGTTGTCTTATGCATGGCCATTACCAGATTTCGGGTACTTTCCATGCGACTGTTGTAAAGGACTTTTTTATAACCCCTGGTCCATCGACGTGAAATGGGGGCTCCGGCCAGATTAATCAAAGCATCAGCTCCCTGAAGCATTTCGGCGAGTGTGTCAGGCTGGTGCATAAGGACGTTCCTGTCAATGGTCTGCACCAGAATGCTTTTATGGGTGTAATATGAGGCAATGGCCTTGCCTATAAATCCGCCTGCTCCGCTGATGAAAAATTTGTTCATAATCATTCGTTTAAAGGTATCAGAAAAATGCATAAAATGAACAATTTGTTCATTTAACCCGCGATAAACAGTATATCTTGATTATTTTTGTGGGTTAAACCAGTTTGGCATGGTTATTAATAAGAAATAACCCGAAACCAAACAACA
Source organism: uncultured Bacteroidales bacterium (assembly GCA_964520605.1). GTDB lineage: Bacteria > Bacteroidota > Bacteroidia > Bacteroidales > UBA7960 > CAZFOI01. The sequence continues at coordinate 72 of CAZFOI010000365.1, read as the reverse complement.
ATTGAACCCCATGCAACCAATGAAAATCATTAGCAGTGTACTTACCTTCGTTTTGCTGTTTTCGCTCTTGCC
>CAZFOI010000364.1:0-2380 GCA_964520605.1 uncultured Bacteroidales bacterium | reverse complement strand
TGCCGGACATGATGTTTTTATAGCCGCGCCTAATACTTCTGCAGAATTCTCCGTTTCTTCAATGAGGCAATCGCGCTGGCTGGGTACGAAAACGAACTTTAATACTTTATCTGCAATTGTCGTGGCACAAATGAGCATTTTAATCTTTTATTCAAGGTTCTCCGTTCATCCCTCTTACCAGCTGATATCCAGCATTATAACTGTCTTTCTCTATAAAAAAGACGGTAAAAAATAACACGTATAGATTCATCGCAAAGCTAATATTTTATCCCGTCTGAGCCGCGTGACTATCAAAGAAATGATGCATCCATGGCAGATTAATGACGGGTCGCAATTGGAGGAATTATTGATGAATTCTAAACGTGTATTTTTTATTACCGTTTTCATAACGGTTGCCTTGTTTTGCCTTGCTATGCTAGGCTTGAAATTCAGAAATTTTGAAATCAAAGGCGCCAATCAGATGCGCTTCGGAATAGATATCCGCGGTGGCGTGGAGGCCACTTATGAACCAAAGGACCTAGGACAACAGAAAGTGAGCTGGAAGCCGCCAGGACGATTATCGAAACACGGATGGACGCCAAAAATATCACGGACCGTGATGTTACCATAGACAAAGATAACGGCAAAGTTCTTGTCCGCTTTCCTTGGAAATCCGATGAAGCTGATTTCGACCCGCAAAAGGCAGTATCCGAGCTTGGGGAAACAGCGAAGTTAACCTTTCGGGATCCTGCTGGCAAGATTGTCCTGGAAGGCACTGATGTAGCCAAGAGCTCCACCGGGTTCAGCCAGGAGAACGGCAAGCCCATTGTCGTACTGGAGTTGTCTTCCAAAGGTGCTGAAAAATTTGTCGAGGCTACGGGCAGACTGATCGGACAACAGATCTCCATTTATATGGATGAAACACTGATTTCTTCACCAACCGTGCAAACACAAATAACGGGCGGCAACGCCGAGATAACAAACATGGAAAGCCTGGAAGCCACTGCAGCGCTCTCCAATAAAATCAATTCCGGTTCCTTGCCGTTTTCGCTGGTAGTAAATAACTGCAATATTATCAGTCCGACGCTGGGCAGCAACGCCCTCGCCGTTATGCTTATAGCCGGTAAGGTTGCCTTTGTGCTGGTTTGTTTGTTCATGCTTCTCTATTACCGTCTGCCTGGCTTGGTGGCCTGCATCGCTTTGGTTTTACAGGTGACCGGCCAGTTATTGGCACTGTCAGTACCCCAATTTACGCTAACACTTCCTGGTATCGCTGGTGTTATTCTATCTATCGGAATGGGTGTCGACGCCAATATTATTGCCTCAGAACGGATCAAAGAAGAGATTAATACCGGGAAAACTTTGCGGAGGTCTATCGAGGCAGGCTTTCAAAGAGCCTTTTCCTCAGTTTTTGACGGCAATATTACGGTTATCATTGTGGCCATCATCTTGATTATTTTCGGTTCCGGCTCCATGCTGGCTTTCGGCTATACGCTTTTGTGCGGCGTTATCATGAATTTTGTGGCTGGTGTTACGGCCTCGCGCCTAATGATACGCTCACTCAGCAATTTTGATTCATTGCGAAAACCAGCGTATTTTGGTGCAAGGAGGGCCGTGAAATGATCAAATTCTTTAAATACCGCACAATCTTTTTTGCGATATCGATTTGTCTCATTTTATTAGGGATTGTTGCAGCTTTTGTTAATGGCATTCAGCTGGATATTCAGTTCAAGGGAGGCACTATTCTAAAGTATACGTATACAACCACTATTGATGCCAAACAGGCTGAGAGAATTGTTGAACAGGCCGTTGACAGAACTGCCAATTGCCAGCTACAGTCCAATATGGCCAAAGACGAGAAAAAGCTTATCGTTAGCCTGGCCAGCAATGAAGCCCTTACTTCCCAGGAGCAAGAAACCGTCACTACGGCGCTTACCACAACTTATCCGGATGCCAAGCTGGCCTTATCTGAATCGCTCACAGTTGAGCCGTTTATCGGCAGACGTTTTTTTACCAATGGTATGATTGCTATCGGGCTTTCATTCATACTCATTCTGTTCTATGTGGGACTCAGGTTTCGGAATATCGGAGGACTCTCTGCAGGGGTGATGGCGATTATTGCTTTGTTTCATGACGTGCTGATCGTTACCGCTGTTTTTATTATTTTCAAAATTTCCTTAAACGACTCGTTTATTTCTTCAATATTGACCATCATCGGGTTCTCCATCAATGATACGATTGTGATTTACGACCGCATCAGGGAAAATGAGCGTCTGTTAGGTAAAAGGATAAGTGCGGAAGAGCTGGTTGACACGAGCATCAACCAGTCCATGATGCGCTCCATCAATACCAATCTTGCTGTCTTTGGGAGCATTACCGTTGTCTATATCTTTGCCCAAAT
>CAZFOI010000363.1:0-2381 GCA_964520605.1 uncultured Bacteroidales bacterium | reverse complement strand
CCATCAAGGTCAGAGATTAGCCAGCTAAAGGAAATAACTGCGGGGCTGTTCTATTACCGGACAGCCCCGTTTTTATTGGTTTGATGCTACTTTTCAATGATTTCAAACTCCGTTCTGCGGTTAAGCTGCCGGCCTTCCTCAGTATCGTTGGAAGCAACCGGTCTTGAGAAACCATAGCCTTCAAATCTCAGACGGTGAGGATCAATGCCTCTGTTGATCAGGAAATTTACCACGGATCGTGCCCGCTCTCTTGAAAGGGTTTCGTTGTAAGTGGGTGAGCCCACATTGTCGGTATGTCCGGAAATCTTAATTCTAAGGGTGGGATTGTCAGTCAGCAGTTTAAATAAAATCCCGAGTTCGGCATAGGATTCAGGCCGGAGGTTTGCGCTATTAAAATCGAAAAATATGTTGTTAAGCACAATGGCATTGCCAATCTCTATGGGTTTTAGCGGAATATTGTAGATTATTTCCCGGTATACATCACTTTCGCTTATGTTGATGTTCTCCGAATGAAACAGGTAGCCGTCACTGATAACCGCCATACCGTAGTTTCTTCCACCGGGCATGCTGATAAAGAAACTGCCGTCATCCGGATTGGATAAGAATGATGCAAGCAGCAACTCTTCTTCATTGTCATACAATTCGATGTTTCCCTGAATGGGTTTACCTGAGCCTTCGTCAAACACCCTTCCTTTTAATAAGGTCATTTGCCTGCTTTGCTGTGGGGTGGCATCCAGAAGTTCTCCCCTTACGGTTCTATGCCTGGCCGCGATTAGATCCTGATTTACAGGAAACCTAAGGGGTTTTTCAGGTCCAAGAAATGTTGCCAGGTAAAGATTGCTGACCCCGCCTCCCTGGGGTCTCTTTGAAGAAAACAAGGCAAAGCGATCATCATCGGCAAAGCTGAAAAAGAGTTCATCGGAAGGCGTGTTAATCGGATGTCCGAGATTTATCGGATTTGTCCATCGGCCATTGCGGAATTCAGACTTAAATACATCAAACCCTCCCATGCTGTTGTGCCCCCTTGAGCTGAAATACAGGGTGTAGTCGTCTTTAAGGTAGAGCCCCTGCTCATCGAATTCTGTGTTCAGAACCGGGCCTGCATTTATTGGTTCACTCCATTTCCCTTTGTCTGAAAGATAGCTGACCCAGATATCCGTTCCTCCGTATCCTCCGCTTCTGTCGCTTATAAAATACAAGGTCCTTCCGTCTGATGAAATGGCGGCACTGCTCTCCTGGTTTCTTGAGTTAACCCTTCTCATGGGTTTCGGGCCGAGCCATTTTTCATTGCTTCGGTTGCTTATATAAAGATCCCCGCCTTTATCACCCCTGTATAGAATCATGGTGTTACCGTCTTGTGAAACACTTACCGGGGCAAGGTGAGTCCTTGACCTGAATATGCCGTCGGCCTGTCCCTTGAGCAACCAGGAATCCTCATCGGGTATGGCCATTAAGGTACTTTCAATATACTTGCCGTCGTTTCTGTCCTTCCTGGCCCGCTGGCTTAGCGGCCTGCGTGAAGTGAAGTAAAGGATTTGATCCCCCGGATGTAGCAAGGGCAAATAGTCGTCATAGGCTGAGTTTACATTTCCGGGCAGTGGATCCACGAAAACCCTGATGGCCTGCTGCATGATGCTGATGCCATAGCGGCATTCGAGTATTAGTTTTTCTATTTCGCGACGCCTGGCATTTAGCTCTTCAGGACCCAGGGTTTCTCTGAATTCCTGATACAGCGCGATGGCATCTTCAAAAGCACTGTTTAAATGGTGGCCACGGGCCAGGTGAAAAATGGCTTCTTTTTCTTTATTGCCCAGCTTAATCGAACGGTTAATGAACTCCAATGCTTTGATAGGGTCGGGTTTCTCCAGGAATATTTTGCCAATTCGGTAATTGAGTCTGCTGTTCCCGGGATCCAGGGCATAGGCATCAAGGTATAATGAAAGGGCCTCCATCTTAGCCTGTCCGCCCCTGGCATACAGCCTGTCTGCCAGCCGAATCTGCCTTTGGGTGCTGTGACTATCTGCGTTGTTATCTGCAAACGCACTTTCGCTTAATTCGATGTCCTGTGCCCGGGCCAAAGGCATCATTATCATCGATAATAGCAAAGAAAGTTCCTATTGATGAAACAGAAAAGTTATGGTGCACCAATCCCTACGGTTGGACTAAATTCATGAATGAACAGATTCTGCGTGATTTGTATGAATCAGATAATCAATGGTCAGTGATTCTGCTTAGATATTTTAACCCTATTGGAGCACATAAATCCGGGCTCATAGGAGAAGATCCAAACGGGATACCAAACAACCTTCTTCCATATATTTCACAGGTTGCAATTGGTAAACTGCCGGAAGTATCGGTATTTGGAAATGATTATCCTACAA
>CAZFOI010000362.1:0-2382 GCA_964520605.1 uncultured Bacteroidales bacterium | reverse complement strand
ACATCCGTGTATCGGTATTCGGACGCAAAAACCCTTAGCATGCGATATCATTTATTCTTTTTCGTTCTTCTGACCTTTCTTTCCGCCACCATGGCAGCTCAGGAAGGACAAGACACGGCACTTGGATACTCGCTGAAAAAATTCATTGCTGCCCCTGAACTCAAAAACGCCAGCGTGGCCGTTTATATTCAGGATGTACGTACAGGAAGGACCGTTCTCTCCCACAATCCCGATTTGGCCGTGGCACCGGCCTCGGTACTGAAGCTGGTAACCACAGCCACCATTTTGGAATTGCTTGGGCCATTGCACACTTTCCATACCACCTTGCAATACGACGGACATCTGGATGCCAACGGGATACTCCACGGCAATCTGTTCATCAAGGGAAGCGGAGATCCCAGCCTGGGATCATCCAGAATGCACGATACCCTGAGTCTGTCAAGGCTCAGCCAAAACCTGACGCAGATGGTAGTCCATGCCGGAATCAGACAAATAAACGGCCACGTGGTTGGAGACGAAAGCCTTTTCGATGCAGAGGCTGTGCCAGGCAAATACCTTTGGGAAGACATTGGGAATTATTTCGGGGCCGGTGCCAGCGGATTATCAGTTAACGAGAATGAATTCACGGTCTTCTTCAATGCCGGCCCAACCTTAGGTGCACCCGCAAGTGTAGTGGGAACCGATCCCATTATCCCTGATTTGCGCCTGATCAATCAGGTAACTACAGCCAGGCCGGGCACAGGCGATCAGGTATATATTCTCGGAGCACCTTATCAAACAGAGAGAAGGCTTACCGGCACGGTTCCATTGGGTGCGGCAAACTTTCCGGTAAGAGGTTCCCTGCACGATCCGCCGGCATTGCTGGCCGGTCATTTGCAAGCCGAATTGGTTACTAAAGGCATAAAGGTTGAAGGAGGGGCATGGAGCATGTTTGCTGCTGAAAACGCCGGCATGACCTTTAATGGGGCCAGAAAAAATATCGGAAACCTTGAATCGCCTCCCTTATTTGATCTTATTGCCCGAACCAATCAGTTCAGCGTTAATACCTATAGCGAGAACCTTCTGAAAATAATTGGCGTGCATACCCGTGAGCAAGGAAGCTACCAGGCCGGTGTTCTGGGCATGGCAGACTTCTGGGGAAAGACCGGGATGCCCCTGCAAGGCATGCGGCTTTATGACGGAAGCGGTCTGTCGCCTTCAAACAGGATAACCGCAAGACAATTGAATCATATATTGACCTATATGAGCCACAGCAGGCTTTTCCCGGTATTCTTCGAGAGCCTGCCCCTTGCGGGCTTCTCGGGAACACTTGCCGGACAACTGTTAAACACAAAGTCAGAAGGCCTGCTCCGGGCAAAAAGTGGCAGCCTGGCCAATGTACGCGCATTTGCAGGTTATACCACCACACGGGAAGGGTCACTGCTGGCTTTTACCTTTATTGTTAACGATTACGAAGGTCAGGGCAGCATTATTCGAAACAAAATGCTGCAATTTCTCGATGAGCTGACCAATTGCTGCGGGATGTAACATTCACGACCTTACAACCCGAAACCATGAATTAATATTTTAATAAAATATTTCCACCATTTTTGATTGAATTTTAAAATATTGTTATAATTTAGCCTCCAAAGACAATAATTTATAAACTCAATAATCCGCCATACATGACACAAGATACAGAATGGGGAAAACTACCCTTCGGCTATTTCAAAACGGATTACAACGTCCGGTGCTACTATCGTAACGGGAACTGGGGCGAAATGGAAATCAGTTCCTCTGAATACATCAACATGCATATGGCTGCCACCTGTCTTCATTATGGGCAGGAAGCCTTTGAAGGCATGAAGGCCTATCGCGGCAATGATGGCAGGGTAAGGCTTTTCCGGTGGGAAGAAAATGCCCGCAGGATGCAACGTAGCGCAGATGGAATCATGATGGCAAGGGTTCCTGAGACTTTGTTTCATGACATGGTTGTTAAAGCCGTTAAACTGAATGAAAAATACGTTCCGCCTTATGGTCATGGTGCGTCTCTCTACATTCGCCCTTTGCTTATCGGGACAGGCGTTCAGGTTGGGGTAAGTCCGGCAAAAGAATATATGTTTTTGGTTTTCGTGGGTCCTGTGGGTCCATACTTCAAGGAAGGATTCAATCCGGTACGCATGCAGATTGTAAGAGACTTTGACAGGGCAGCTCCCCTGGGAACAGGTCACATCAAGGTCGGGGGCAATTATGCCGGCAGTCTTTATGCCACAGAAAGGGCAAAGAAAGAAGGCTTTTCAGCTGTATTGTTTCTCGAGGCCAAAGAAAAAAAATACATTGATGAGGCAGGCCCGGCAAACTTCTTTGCAATCAAGGGGAACACTTACATCACGCCTAAATCAG
>CAZFOI010000361.1:0-2386 GCA_964520605.1 uncultured Bacteroidales bacterium | reverse complement strand
TGCCCTCCATGGCATGGGCCAGGTAGATCCATCCATTGTTGGCATAGTCCGGATGAAGGGCCACCTCCAGCAGCCCGCCCTGCCCGTGGGCCCATACCGGAGGAAGCCCCTGTATGGGATCGGCAAGCAAATGACCGTCTTTAAACATCCTGAGCCGGCCCGGGCGCTCGGCTATGAGCACGCTGCCATCTGGCAGAAAGGCCATGCTCCAGGGGTTTTGAAGGCCTGTGGCAAGGGTGTCAATGCGGAAGGTAAGTTCCTGAGATTCTATCCACTGATGTTGCCCATGGTTGTCATTGGCCGCAGAGCAGGCCAGCAGGCTTATGAGCAGAACACAAATGAGGTACTTCATGGCTTCAGAGGGCTTGTTTTACCCAAAGATAGGCAAAATCAAGGCCATGTGCAAGCCAATGCAGCAGGACTTATCCTATCAGGCTGTCAGCTGCCTTTTCTGTATGCGGCCAAGCATGATGGCCATCAGGGCACAAAGCACCAGGCAGGCTCCGGCAATATAGAAGGACAGCTGGTGGTTGCCGCTGGCGGCAAACAGGGTTTGCGAGAGGCGGCTGAACACAAATCCGCCTACCCCCCAGGCCGTAAGCATGATGCCATAGTTTACCCCGAAGTTTTTCATGCCCCACAATACCTTGGTAAAGGTGGGGAAGAGCGAAAGGTTGGTTCCGAAGTTAAAGCCTATAAAGGTGGCAAACAGCACGATTACCAGGGCAGAGGTCTTATCGCCAATCAGTAAGGCAGCCAAAAACATCAACCCGGCCTGAAACACCAAAAGGATGAACAGGGTAAGTACCCGTCCTATTCTGTCTGACACAAAACCGGCCACTATCCTTCCGGTGGCATTTCCTATGGCGATGATGGCCACAGCCAGAAAGGCCGCTTCGCCCAAACTGTTGCGTGCCATGCCCGAGATGGAGCCGATTACCATCAATCCGGCACCGGAGCCTATAAAGAAGATGAACCAGATCAGGTAGAATGAAGGCAGACGGAACAGTACCGAGGGACCAACGTCCTTGCCCGATCCGTTGATGGCTGCCGAAGCCGGCTTGGTTTCCAGGGGTACATACCCTTCAGGGGGGTTCTGCAACAGCATGGAGCAAACGCTAAGGATTACCAGAAACGAAAGGCCAAACACCAGCATGGTGGTTTGCAGCCCGTAGCTGTTTACCAGCCAGGTGGCCAAAGGAGCTATGTAAACCGGCGCAATGCCAAAGCCCGATACCACGATGCCGGCAATCAGCCCGCTTTTGGAGGCAGGGAACCATTTGAAGGCCGGGGGAGTGGCCGAGGCATAGCCAAAGCCGATGCCAATGCCGGCCAGTACGCCGAATCCCAGTACCCATAATACATAACTGGTGGTGGTAGAGAGCAGCACAAATCCGGCAGCAACCAGCACACCTCCAATGGCGGCCGTCAGGCGCGGACCTTTTTTATCCTGTATCTTTCCGGCCAGGATCATGGTAAAGGCAAACACCAGGATGCAAACGGCATAGGGGTCATTCAGGGCAGATTCGGGCCAGTCGAAGGCACCCGGGCCACCCTGCCTGATGGATTGATAAATGGCATCTTTGAAAATGCTCCAGGAATAAAGAATGCCCAATGCCAGATTGATGGTAAGGCCTGCGAATACCACAAGCCATCCCCGGTTTTTGTAGGTTGCTGCAGTCATGTATGAATCTATGAATAAGGGTTTATTTTTCCGGGGGCAAAGATAATTTAAATATTAACCTGACGTTCATTTGTTAATGGCCGTGGATACGATTTTTTTGGCTGTTTTCCGGTATCTTTGCGGTTGATGATACGGCAAAGGACAATAAAAATATTCGGATATGAGCTCTAAGAAACTGGTAATTAATTTGTTTGCTATCATGCTATTGTTGGGTAACGCCCTGGCTCAGGGCCAGCGCCCGGCCACAGTGAACCTTCCCGGATCCCGGACTTCCGCCTGGGAGTTTTCTGACCCTAAGGCCGCAGCAGACTACCTGATTACGCTGAGCCAGCAGCAGCAACTCTGGAAACCGGAAGCAGACACTCTGAGGCTATCGCTCCTAAGGCTGGCGGAGCATTTCAAAGAACCCACGGATTCGGTAATCCTGCGCCTTGAGCAGATGCGGTTTTCGGCCGGAGAGATTCAGCAGAAATACATCAGCATCCACGACACCCTGCCCCTGAGATGGATTGGCAGAAACCTGTTCATTGTAGATACCGTGAAGCTTGATGTGGAACCCTACATCACCCAAAAAACGGTGTATCTGAAGGCCATTGATCAGAACCTTCAGACATTCAGGGAAAGACCCCAGGAGTTGCAACTGCTTTTGGATTCCCTGATGCAGGTAAGGGACACCATACTGGAGACGGTGGTTGATTATGC